>JAGRMP010000219.1:0-8661 GCA_020441225.1 Maritimibacter sp.
TGCGCAACAAGGTCGACAAGCCCTTCGACCGCGAGCTGATCCACACCGTGCGGGGCGCGGGCTACCGGCTCGATGGTTGAGCCGGTGCTTGAGCGGGCGGGCTTCGGCCGGATCGTCGGTTCGTCGCCGGTGCGCCAGGCGCTGGTGCTGCTGGCGATGGTGTTCACCATCCTGCTCACCACGCTCGGCATCGCCTATGCCACCCTGCGGGCCTCGGCCGAGGCGGCGATCCACGCCAATCTCGAACAGCGCGCCGCCGGGTTCCAGGTGGCCGCGAGCCCCGAGGCGATGCAGGTGCTGGTCGGCGCCGAGGCGCGCGCGGTCGATCCCGGGCAACGCGCCATCGTCTATGTCGCGCCGGGCGGGCGGCAGACCGGCAACGCCAAGGTGGTGTTCGACGGCGGCGCGATCCGGCTCGAACCCGCGCCGCGCGGTCGGCCGCTCGGCACCGACGGCTATGTGCCGATCTCGATGAACGTGGCGGGCGGGCTCCTGGTGATCGCCGAGAGCCGGGCGCAGATCGCCGAGCTTGGCCGCACCTTCCTCGCCATTCTGGTGTTCAGCTTCGTGCCCAGCCTTGCGGTCACCGCGGCCTATGGCGGGTATTCGGCCTGGCGCACGGGGCGGCGGGTGCGGGCGATCGAGACGGCGCTGGAGACGCTGACGGCAGGCCAGCTCGATGCGCGGGCCGAGGTGTCGGGTCGCGACGATCTTGCGCGGATCGCCGCCCGGCTCAACACCATGGCCACGGCGCATCAGGACACCTTCGCGGCGCTGAAACAGGTCTCGGCCGATATTGCCCACGATCTCAGGACCCCCCTGCAGCGGATTTCGGCGCTGTTGCAGGAGCTGGCGGAGCGTCTGCCGGAAGACAGCGACGAGGCCGGGATAGCGGGCGAGGCCGGGGCGCAGGCCGAGACCGCCGTGGCGGTGTTCCAGTCGCTCCTGGAGATCGCCCGGATCGACTCCGGCAGCCCGCGCGCGCGGTTCACAGGGCTCGACCTTGCCGAGACGGCGGCCAAGATCGTCGATCTCTATCGTCCGAGCGTCGAGGAGGCCGGGGCGACCCTGGTCTTCGCCCCGCCCGGCGACCCGGTGCGGATCCGGGGCGATGCGGGGCTGATCGGCCAGGCACTGTCGAACCTGATCGAGAACGCGCTGCGTCATGCCGGGCCTGCGCCCGAGATCGCCGTTTCGGTCGGCGCGGGCGAGACCGGCGCGGTGCTGGCGGTGGCCGATGACGGGCCCGGCATCCCCGAAGCCGAACGCGCGCTGGTCACGCGCAGGCTCTACCGGCGCGAACAGAGCCGCACGACGCCGGGCAACGGGCTCGGCCTCGCCCTTGTCGCGGCGGTGGCGGCGGTGCATGACGGCAGCCTGCGGATCAGCGACAACGCGCCCGGCACGCGGGTCGAGCTCGAGTTCCCCGGCGCCGCCCGCGGCTGACACCCTCCCGTTTCCGTGAAGGTTCCGGCCGGTTTCCGTGAACTTGCTGGCGAATTCGTAAGCTGCGGCGCAGGCGCGGGTGAGCTTGGGTTCCGATATTCATCTCATCCGACGCGATGGATGACCGGAATGGTTCCGGCCGGCACAGCGCCGGTCAGCGCTGTCCCCCACCCCGGGGAGGCTGACAAAGGAGACATATCATGCGCAATCTTTTCGTTCCCGCCCTCATCGTCGCCACGCTCGGCACCTCGAGCTTCGCCTATGCCGAGACCGCCGGTGGCGTCATCCAGTCGATCGACCGGACCCAGGGCTTCGTCACGCTCGACAACGGCGCCCGGTACGATTTCACCGATATGGCGAACCATGAAAACGTGCTGACCAACTTCAAGACCGGCGACACCGTCGCGATCAACTACGTGACCCAGGGCAGCGCCGCCGCCGCGAACAGCATTTCGCCGGTGACCGGGAGCCACAAGCTCACCGGTGTGATCGAGCAGATCGATCCCGAAACCCAGCGGGTGACCGTCTCGGGCGTGCAGTTCGACCTCTCGCAACTGCCCGACATCGGCACCAGGCTGAAAAATTTCAAAACCGGCGACCGGGTCCAGGTCGCCTACGGGCTGCAGGGCACCGGGCTCACCGGCATGGCGATCTCGCCGGCCATGGCGGGGGACAATTCGCTGACCGCCGCGGTGACGAACATCGATCCCGAGACCGGCACCGTGACCGTGAAGGGCGGGATGCAGGTGAAGTTCGAGACCGGCGATCTGAAGGCGCGGCTGGGCAACTTCAAGGACGGGGACATGGTGCAGATCACCTATGCCCATCAGGGGAGCGCGCTGATTGGCGAGACGATCTCGCCGGCGGGCTGACCCGGGACCGGACATCTGAAACGCGCGCGGAAAAGGGGCCTTCGGGCCCCTTTTTGTGTGCCGAGCTTGGGGGGCGGCACCGCGCCGGGAAAGAAAAGGCCCGGGACGGACGGGGCGCAGGAAGGATGGGGGTGGCCGGGGCGGCTCTCGCGACCGCGCTGGCCCCGCGGGGGACACGGGCGGGCGGGCGGCGTTTCGGTCGCGCCTCGGGGGCTTCTGCGCACGCGGGCCGTGGCCGGGGTGCTGCGTGCGGGGCGCAGGGGGAGACTGCCGAGGTCAGCGCCGCGACATCACGGCCCAAAATCACCGGTCCAGTATCAACGGCCCAATATCACCGGCCCGAAATCAGGCTGTTGGCGTCGAGAAAGGCGCGCACCACGCCGAGCCCGCGTTCACAGGCCAGGTAGTTGGGCGACCAGGTGGGCGCGAATTTCTGCTTGTAGCTGCGCAGACCTTCGAAATGGTAGAACGCCTCGCCATGTTCGAAGACGAAACTGCCGATCCGTTGCCAGGGCGAGGCGAGGGCATGGGTCTCGGTGCCGGAAAACGGTGCAGCGCCGAGGCTGAAGCAGGCGAAACCCCGCGCCGCGGCCCAGAGCATGATCTCGGCGAAAAGCGCGTCCATGGCCACTTTCGGCCCGTCCGGGCGATAGCGCATGAGGTCGACGGACAGCTCGACGCCGGCGCCGCGCAGCAGATTGGCAAAGGCGACGATCTCGCCGGTGCCGGGCGCGCGCAGCACCGCGGTGTCGAAATTGGCGAGATACGCGGCGTCGAAGGCGCCGATGGTGAAGCCCTTTTCCCGCCCTTCCTTGTGGGCGAGCCAGGCGTCGGAGACCCGCCTGATCTCGGGCAGGACCGCGGGCAGGTCGGCGGCGGGCAGCACCTCGAAGCTGTAGCCGTCGCGCTGGGCGCGGTTCCGGGCGTAGCGGAAATCCTTCATCGCAGGCGTGTCGAGGGTGAAACCGGTGAGGTCCACCCGCGCCACCTCGCCGAACTTGACCACGTCGAAACCCATGTCGAGATAGCTCGGCAGAAACCGCTCCGAGACGCCGTAGAAGACCGCACGCTTGCCCTCGCGGTCGGCCAGTTCGCGAAACTCCCACAACAGCGCCTGCGCAGCCCCGGTCTCGCCCACAGGGTCGTTCGCGGACACCAGCGACCGGCCGGTGTCGGCGAAGGCGAGGTAGGCGCGCTCCTCAGGATCGACGAGGAAACTCTTGTCGCCGAGGAGCGCGAGGTTGGCCTGGGCGTCGGGGCTGTCGGCGATGAGCCGGCGCACCGCGTCGGGGATCGGTTCCGGCCGGTGCCGCCTCCCGCGCGCGCCGAGCAGAGAGTTGAGCGCGAGGGCGGCGAGCACCACGGCGCCCGCAAGGCTCGCGCGCAGGAAGCGCGAGGCGTCGCCGGCCCAGGTGACCTGCCACCACAGCGCATCGCGGTATTCGACGTGTTTGTAGGCGAAGAGCCCGATCCAGGTGAGCGCAGCGAACAGCACGGCGATGGCGGCGAACCAGCCGGGCCCGATGTGCAGCGGCGCGGCGCGGTCGACGCGATGGAAGGCGCGCCGGAACACCACGAGGATCGCGGCGGCGGCGGCGGCGACGAGGGCTTCCTCGACGTCGATCCCCTTGCCGAGCGAGGCGACAAAGCCGACGCCGAGCAGCACCAGCGCGGTCGCCCAGGCGCTGTAGAGACGACGGTAGAGGCCGCGCGCGACCACCAGCAACAGCACGCCCGCGACGCTGCCCGCGAGATGCGACAGCTCGACCGCGCCGAGGGGGACGAAGGTTTCGAGCGCCTTGAGACGGTCGCCGACCGCAGGCAGGTTGCCCGAGATCAGCAGCACAGACCCTGCGGCAAGCGCGACCGCGGCGGAGAGAAACGGCACCATCGGGCGCACGACGGAGCGGATCAGCGCGAGCTTCGGGGTCAGCGCGCCGCGGCGGCTCACGATCTCGCCGCCCGCGAGCGCAAGGGCGGCGAGCGCGAAGGGCAGCGCGGTGTAGACCAGCCGGTAGAGCACCAACGCGGCGAGGGCGTCGGCGCGACCGCTTGCGCCGAGCCCGGCGAGCACCGTGGCCTCGAACACGCCGATCCCGCCGGGGGCGTGGCTGGCGATCGCCAGCACGATGGCGGCGACGTAGATCGTGAAGAACCCCGCCGGGTTGCCCGCCAGGTCGGGCGGCAGCAGCACGTAGAGCACGGCGGCAGAGGCGGCGATGTCGACGAGCGCCGCACCGGTCAGCGCGAGCGATTGGCGCGGGCTGGGCAGCCCGACCGCATTGCCGAAGACACGGATCCGGCGTGGACCGAAGCTCAGGAACAGGAGGTAACCGGCAAGCGCGGCGAGACAGCCGAGGCCGATGAGGCGCTCGGCGAGGGCGGAGAGCGGCAGGACACCGATCGTGCCATGGGGAAACAGCAAAAGGACCACGCCGAGAAGCAGCAGGAACCCGGTCCAGAGCGCGCTCCAGACGGTGCTGAGCACCGCCGCGACCGCGACGATGTCGAGCCCGTATCCGGCGTAGATCCGGTAGCGCACCCCCGCGCCGGTCAGGTAGGTGAAGCCGAGCAGGTTGGAGATCGCCGAGCCCGTGGCGCCTGCGGCGGCGGCGACGGGGGCGGGCACCTGACCGGGCGCCACGGCGCGGGTGGCGAAAACGTCGTAGAGCGCGATCCCGATGAAGGCGAGGGCGGTGAAACCGATGCCCAGCGCGACCCGGTCCGGCCGGGTGGCAGCGAGCGCGGCGCGGACGTCGCCCGGGTGGATCTCGCGCGAGACGCTGTGCAGGAGGACAAGCGCGAGGCCGAAGACGGCGACCGGCAGGGCCGCACGGGCGAGGGGATGGTCCAGGAGCCCCAGCCAGCGCCGGACCCTCGTGTCAGGCGTCGTGGCGGTCACGGCCCTGTTCCTTTCGATATGTGAAGAGAGGTCCGGCGCGGGTGGCGGTGTCATCCGGCGTGGCGGGTGGCGGACCGCGCGAGCGCCAGGAGGGCGAGCCCGGTGGTGAAGAAGTTGATCCCGAGCAGCAGGCCGAGCAGCCAGGTCGCGGTCTCGGGCCAGCCGAACAGGACGATCAGGCCGACGGCGAGCGCGGCGGCGCCGCTTGCGACCATCCAGCCCCAGCCGTGCTGGCGGTCGCTGACCCTTAGCCCGTAGGCGATCGACAGCACGCCCTCGGCGAGAAAGCCCGCGACCACCAGCATGCTCAGCACCTCGATCCCAAGCCCCGGCAGGGCGAGAAAGACCACGCCAAGCGCCGCGAGCAGGCCGAAGGCCGCCGCCGAGAAGCGCCATCCGGGGGAGGGGCGCAGGGTGACGGACAGCCACGCGCCGAGACCGCCCCAGAACACCATGGCGGCGGCGACGAAGGTGGTCGCGACCAGGGTCGCGATCTGCGGCGCAAGCACCGAGACCGCGCCGAGGACGGCGAAGCTCCAGCCGATCCAGCGCAGGGCATTGACGGCGCGAGGCGGGCCGTCGTGCAGGTGAATGTCGGACCAGGTCATGGGCGTATCTCCATCGAAATCGGCGGCGGCACGGGGCAGGCGCTTCGTCTTCTATGGCGCCGGTATCCGTCCCGGGGCTTGGCCGAATCTTACAAATTCTTATGTGGCGGCGCCCAGGCGGTTGTGGGAAAGTGCCGGGGCTCCACGGCGGACCGTCTGTTCGGGCGGTCCGTGCGGGCCCGACCGAAAGGGGATGTGACGTGAAGATCCTGCTCGCAGAAGACGACGCGAAACTCGCCGATTACGTCAGCGCCGGGCTCGAGGAGGACGGCCACAGCGTCGAGCATTTCGCCGATGGGCGCGACGCGCTGACCTATGCGCTCTACAACCCCTGCGACCTCGCGATCCTCGACCGGATGATGCCGGGGATGGACGGGGTCTCGGTGGTCAAGGCGACTGCGCGCTGCAGGGCTCGGAAATGCCGGTGATCTTTCTCACCGGGCTCGGAGATGTCGACAACAAGGTCGAAGGGCTCTCGGCGGGCGCCGACGATTACCTGACCAAGCCGTTTCATTTCTCCGAGCTGCGCGCGCGGATCGAGGTGCTGACCCGCCGCCATTCCACCCGTGCCGAGGTGACCAAGCTCACCGTGCACGACCTCGAGCTTGACCTGCTCGCGCGCACGGCGCGCCGGCAGGGCAAGACCATCGAGCTGCAGAACAAGGAATTCATGCTGCTCGAAGTGCTGATGCGCAATGCCGGGCGGGTGCTGACCCGCACGCTGCTGCTCGAACGGATCTGGAACTACAATTTCGAACCCAATACCTCGGTGCTCGAAACCCATATGAGCCGGTTGCGCGCCAAGATCGACAAGCCCTTCGACGTGGCCCTGATCCAGACGGTGCGCAACGCCGGCTATTCGATCCATGGACCGCGGTGACATCCTGTCGGGCGCCGCCTTCAAGGCGGTGCTGCACGCGGCCTTGGTGTTTCTCGCGGTGCTCCTCGCCATGGCGGTCTTTTCCATCGCCGCCATCGACCGGCTGATGACAGACCAGGTGCGCCTCAGGGTCGAGGAGATGGCGCAGAGCGTGTCCGGGCTTGCCGACGACGAGACCGGGGCGGGGGGCGAAACCGGCGAGGGGCTCGTGGAGCGGGTCAGGGCGGTCACCCGCAGCGCCGCGGGTCGGACGCTCGCCTACGCGGTCTTCGATGCCGGGGGCACCCGGATCGCAGGCAATACCGACATAAGGCCCGAGCACGGCGACTGGGTCGAGCTGCCGGTGACGCTCGAGCTTGCGCCGCATGTGGGCGCGGAACAGGCTGAGGAAAGCTATCTCCTGCACGCGATCCCGGTCGGGGACATGACGCTCGTCGTGGGCCGCAGCACCGCCTATATCCAGCTCGCCCGGCGGGAGGCGATCCGGGGATTCGCGCTTACCGGTTTCGTCGTCGTGCTGGCGATGCTGGCGATCGGCTACGTGCTGAGCCGCCGCTCGCTCGTGTCGCTGGTCGCGATGAGCGCGGCGCTCGACCGGGTGTCGCGGGGCGAGGTCGGCGCGCGGGTGCCGGTCTCGGGGCGCAACGACCAGATCGACCGCATCGCCCGGCAGGTGAATGCCCATCTCGACCAGCTCGACGCGCTGTTCGGCCAGACCAGGCGCACCGCCACCGCCGTCGCCCACGACCTGCGCCGGCCGCTCGCGCGGGCGACGCTGGGGCTCGAACGGACGCTGGACCGGGCCGAAGCGGGCGACGATACGCGCGGCGGGATCGAACAGGCGCTGGCCGATCTCGCCAGCCTGCAATCGGTGATCGCCTCGATCCTGCGGATCGCGCGGATCGAAAGCGGCGACGTGGGGGCGATGCAGGCCTTCGATCTGCGCGAGGTGCTCGACGAGGTGGCCGAGACCTTCGCCCCCGTCGCCGAGGACGCGGCGCAGGTGCTGGTCTATGCCCGGGCCGAGACGCCCCTGACGGTCAACGGCGATGCCGAGATGCTCGCCCAGCTCGTCGTCAACCTGGTGCAGAACGCGATCACCCATGCCGGCGACGGGGCGCGGATCACGCTCGCGGCGGCACCGGGGCCGGACGGGCTGGCGCTCAGCGTCTCGGACACCGGCCCGGGGATTGCGCCGGAGCTGCGCGCGCGGGTGCTGGAGCCCTTCTACCGGATCGACGAGGCCCGCTCGGTGGACGGCAACGGCATGGGCATGGCGCTGGTCAAGGCCATCGCCGACCGCCACGGCGCGGCGCTGTCGCTGGAAGATGCGGGGCCGGGGCTGCGGGTGCGGGTGGATTTCCCCAAGCTTGCAAATCCGTAAACTTCAGGCCGGGTTCACGCAGGGCAGGGCGGTCAGACTTCGGGCATGACGCCACGCCGTGGCCCCCGGACCCAGATCATGAAATCGGCCAAGAAGTCTTTCCTCGTTTTTCTCGTCTGCCTCGTCACGCTCTGGCCGGTCGCCCGGTCGGTGGCCACGTCCACCGGCCTGATCCACGTCACCGCGGCGCAACACTCCCGGGCACCGACCTCTCTGCGGTAGCCCGGTCCGGCGGCGGTGCGGTCCTCCTTGCTCCAGGGGCCGCACCGTCGGCCGACGATCCGCCGCGTGCCTCAATGCGCCATCGCCGGGGCCGCACCCGCGGTCGCCGCGGGCTTTTTCAGCACCAGCGCGAGCGGCAGCATCGCGAAGGCGGCGAGCGCCGAGAGCAGGAAAGCATCCTGAAACGCGAGCATCGTCGCCTGCTGGGCGACCACACCCGCGAGCTCCGCCGCGGCATTCGGGCTCTGCGGCGTGAGGCCGAGGGGCGCGAGCCAGGCGGTGAGGTTGCGGTCGAAAGGCGTGAGCCCGCCCGCCAGCGTCGCGTAATGGTAGCTGGTGCGCCGGGC
>JAGRMP010000219.1:8725-9902 GCA_020441225.1 Maritimibacter sp.
ACGCCGTAGAGCCCCGAGGCTTCGTCCTGTTTCTCGGCGGTCACGTTGGAAAAGGCGAGCGTCGACATCGGCACGAAGAACAGCCCCATGCCCAGGCCCGAGACCACGCCCGGCCAGGCAAGATCCCAGAACCCCGCGTCGAGGTTGAGCCAGCCGAGCATCAGGTTGCCGCCGCCGGTGAGCCCGAGGCCCAGCACCATGAGCAGGCGCGGGTCGACCCGTTTCGACAGCACCGCGCCGGTAATCACCATGGAAAATCCGGCCGCCGCCCCGCGCGGCATGAACAACAGCCCCGCCTCGACGATGGGGTAGCCGAGCAGCCCCTGGACGAACAGCGGCAGGATCGCGATGGAGCCGAACATCGACACGCCGAAGCCGACGATGGCGACGTTGGCGGTGGCGAAATTGCGGTCGCGCAGGATGCGGAAATCGATGATGTTTTCCGCGAGCGACCAGCCCCGGACGATGAAGGCCACGCCCGCGAACAGAGCGGTGAGCGCGGTGAGCTGGATCAGCTTCGAGGCAAACCAGTCGCGGCTTTCGCCGAGGTCGAGCGTCATCTGCAGCGCGCCGATGGCGGTCACCATGAGCGCGAGGCCGAGCCAATCGACCCGCACCTTGCGGATGTCCTCGCGGGGCAGTTCGCCCATCATCAGCGCAAGCGCCAGCGCGGCGATGGGCAGGTTGACGTAGAACACCGCGCGCCACGAGAAATGCTCGGTGAGCAGCGCGCCGATGGTGGGGCCGAGCACCGGGGCGACGACCACGCCGAGGCCGAAGAGCGCCATCGCCTGGCCGCGGTTCTCCCGGGGAAACGCCTGGAACAGGATCGATTGCGAGAGCGGGATCAGGAAGGCGCCGAAAAAGCCCTGCCCGAGTCGGCAGGCGACCATCATGCCGATGGAGCTCGAAAGGCCGCCGAGCATCGAGAAGGTGGCAAAGCCGGTGATCGCGCTCAGGATCAGCCGGCGGCGGCCGAACCGGCGCGACAGAAGGCCGGTGAGCGGCATCACCGCGACCGAGGCGACGATATAGCTGGTGATGACCCAGATTGTCTGGTCGGAGGTGATGCCGAAGGCCGCCTTGATATGCGGCAGCGCGACGTTGACGATGGTGCTGTCGAGCACTTCGAGCACGGCGGTCAGCACCACTGCGACGATCACCGTCCAGCGGACCG
>JAGRMP010000220.1 GCA_020441225.1 Maritimibacter sp.
TGGCGAGGTCGAAGGCGACGCTCACCCCCTGCTGCCCGGCGTCGAGCGCCTTGCGGTAGAATTCGTTACTCCCCTCCGCCGTCGAGAAGCCCGTATATTGCCGGATCGTCCAGTGCCGCCCGGTGTACATCGTCGCGCGCGGGCCGCGGGTGAAGGGCGCGAGCCCCGGCAGGGTGCCGGTGTGGGCCAGCCCCTCGGCGTCTTCGCCCGTGTAGAGCGGCTTCACCGCGATGCCTTCGGGCGTGTTCCAGGTGAGATCCTCGAGCGGCCGGCCGCGCAATTCCTTCTCGGCAAGGGTTTCCCAGTCTTTCCGGTCGGTCATCGACGCTCTCCTTTCGTGGTCGCGCCCGGGCGGGGCGCAGATCGTGGGTTTCGCCGCGTCCCGCGGGGACGCGTTTCGCGGTTCAATCGCCGGGGACCGGCGGGTTTTTCGGTCGCGCGCGCCCAGAGCAAACGCACGGCTTCGTTCGTTGCGCCGGGGGCTTTCGCGCCTATATTCAGAGACATGGGAGACCACATGATCCGAACCCTCGCCCGCACCGCGCTCGTCTCGCTGGCGCTCGCCCTGCCCGCCCCGGCGCAGGACGCGCCCGCGGCGGCGCCGGTTTCCGCTATCGAAGAACTCCTGCGCGGCCAATTGCCGGAAGAGGCGGTGTTCCTGCCGTCGGAGGGGCTGGTGATCCTGGACCCCACCGCGCTCACGCTCGAGATGTTCAAATGGGTCGCGCGGCCGCTCGTCGTCTTTGCCGACAGCCCGAACGACCCGCGTTTCATCCAGCAGATGGAATATATCGATGCGCGGTTCGCCGACCTCATGGACCGCGACGTGGTGGTGATCGTCGACACCGACCCGGCCGCGCGCTCGGCGATCCGCACGGAGCTGCGCCCGCGCGGCTTTGACCTGGTGCTGATCGGCAAGGACGGGCTCAAATACCTGCGCAAACCCCTGCCCTGGGACGTGCGCGAAATCTCCCGTTCGATCGACAAGATGCCGCTTCGGCAGCAGGAGCTGAAGGACAGCCGCGGGCGCTGAGGGCCGCGCGCGCCCTTGCGCGGCACGGGGCGTTCACCTATCTTTCCAACGAAGACAGGATGATGGTCATCCTGCAGGCGCAGGACAGGAGCGGGTATGAACAAGGATCCCAACATTCCCTTCACCCCGATCCCTCTGACGGGGCGGACGGGTCCGCGCCCGGGCTACTGACCGCATCCGGCGCGGCCGTATTGAGCCGCGCGATGACGGCATCCGCCGCCGCCGCCCCACCATCCGAATAGGCCTTGATCACCTCGAGCGCGAATTGCCCGAGGATGAACGCCTGGCGCCGCATCTCGGCATAGTCTTCGTAAAGCGCGATCCGGCGCGGCTGTTCGAGGCCCGCAAACCTCTCGCCGCGCATGTCGTCGGCCATGTCCGCGACGGATTTCATCAAGCTGTAATAGGCGACGATGGCGTCGATGGTCTGGCGCGGCAGCACCTCGATCTCGCTGACCACCGCGTTGAAGATGTGGTCGTGGTGCTCGCGCGGGATGAAGGGGACGAAATCGGCGTCCGCCTGCATCCGCGCGACGATCCCGTCGGTCAGCTCCTCCGAGCGCCCCTCGTCCCACATCGCGCGCAGCGCATTGCCGATCTCGGCGTAAAGCGCCTTGTGGAAATCGCGCAGCTTCTCGGCCTTGGCCTGGGCCTTGCCGAGCTCGGAAAAGATCGCCGTCGTCAGCCAGCCGCCGGCGATCACGGCGCCGGCGATGATGGCGGGCCAGATGTCGGTCGCGGGCCGCACCAGCAGCGCGACCAGGACCAGCGGCGCGCCGAGGATGACGACCAGCGGCAGCGCGATGTTGACGACAAACCGGCGAAACACCCGGCGGGTGACCTCCGCGTCGCGGCCGAGCCACATCGCGGCGGCGAGAATGCCCGCCACCGCCATGAGGCCCACCGCGAGGGGCAGGATGTCGCCGGCCGGGATCATCGCCCTACTCGAACTCCATGATCACTTCGTCCACCGCGAGGCTGTCGCCCGCGGCGGCGTTGATCCGGGTCACCACCGCCTTCTTCTCGGCGCGCAGGATGTTTTCCATCTTCATCGCCTCGACGGTGCACAGCGCCTGGCCTTCCTGCACCTCGTCGCCGACCTCGACATCGACCTTCACGATCAGGCCGGGCATCGGGCAGAGCAGCAGCTTCGACGTGTCGGGCGCCTTCTTCTCCGGCATCAGCGCGGCCAGCTCGGCCTGGCGCGGGGTGCGGACATAGACCTTCATGTCGGCGCCGCGGGTGCGGATGCGGTAGCCGGCATCGATCGGGTTGACCTTGAGCACCAGCGGCTCGCCGTCGACGGTGAGGGTGGCGAGCGGGTCGCCCGGGGTCCAGTCGGAGGCGACGCGCATCTTGGTGCCGTCGAGGAACTTGACCGTCGAGCCTTCCTTGTCGGCCTTGATCTTGACCTCGAAGCTCTCGTTCGCGAGCGTCACCGTCCAGTCCTTGCCGACCCGGCGGGCGTGGTTGTCCATCCGCCCCGAGATCCGGGTGCGGCGGATCTCGTCGACGCGGAACATCGCGCCCACCGCCGCGGCCACGCGCTGGAGCTGCTCCTGCGGCAAGGTCACGCCGTCGAACCCCTCGGGGTATTCCTCTTCGATGAAAGCGGTGGTGATGTTGCCCGAGACGAACCTCTCATGGTCCATCACCGCCGACAGGAACGGCAGGTTATGCCCGATCCCCTCGACCTCGAACGAGTCGAGCGCGGTGCGCATGTGCTCAATGGCTTCACCGCGCGTCGGCCCCCAGGTGCAGAGCTTGGCGATCATCGGGTCGTAGTACATCGAGATCTCGCCACCTTCGTAGACGCCGGTGTCGTTGCGCACGACGCGGGTCTTCTTGGCGACTTCCTCGGGCGGGCGGTAGCGGGTGAGCCGGCCGATCGAGGGCAGGAAACCGCGGTAGGGGTCTTCGGCATAGAGCCGGCTTTCCATCGCCCAGCCGTTGAGCGTGATGTCGTCCTGGGTGATCGCGAGCGGCTCGCCATTGGCCACCCGGATCATCTGTTCGACCAGGTCAATGCCGGTGATGAGCTCGGTCACCGGGTGCTCGACCTGCAGCCG
>JAGRMP010000221.1:0-2793 GCA_020441225.1 Maritimibacter sp.
GGCGCGTCGTAATCGAGGGCCATGTCGGTCTCCTGGTCCTGAACATCCTGTTGCCGCGATGCAGAATCGCGGCTGCTCTTGCAGCATTACGAATGCGCCCGCAAGAATGCAACATGTTCTTCGCCGCTTTTGTAATTTTATGTCGCGCCGGATTCCTCTAGCGTGCCACCGGTCAGCGGAAGTTCGGGCGCGATATGGCCTTCGGGCGCCGGGACCGCGCCGGAAAGATGCGCGATGGTGTTGGCGTAATAGCTCACGAGCGCACGGTCCTCGGGGTTGATCCTGAAGCGCGCGCCCGCGCGGCGGATCACCTTGCGCAGCTCCAGGTGCCTGAGCGCGAAATCGACTGCGTTGTCGCCGTCGGCACGCGGCATGTGGACATGGGCGCCGCGCGCTTCCATGTCCGCCACCAGCGCGGCGAAGCGCGCCGCGATCTCTTCGCGGGTGAGCCCCGTGCCGCCGCTTTCGTCGTCTTCCAGCAGCACCGCCGCCACCACCGGCACCGGCAGCACCGGCACCACGGCCCGGATCCGCGCCATGAGCTGGCGGGCGAGCAAGCCGGTCGGATGGTCGGCGACCATGGGGTTTTCCTCGATGAAGCGGGTCAGCGACAGTGGCTGGCCGAAGCTCACCGAGGCATAGCCGAAACGGTGGAACCGGCCGGTGAGGCGCTGGAACACGTGGGTCGAGACGTGCTTGACCACGTCGATGAAGCGCAGCTTGAACCGCCGCGTGCCCGAGGTATCGGCGGCGACCAGCACCCGGTCCTCGATCACCCGGTCGTAATTGAGCGCGACGGGGATGAAGACCACGTCGCGGCTCTCGCCCGGGGTGAACCCGTCGACCATGTAGTTGAGCAGACCCATGCGCGGCACGCCCACGGCCCCGTTGAGGCTGAGCCCGCCCTCGGGGAACATCGCCTGGGTCGTGCCCCCCGCGGTCGAGATCTGGACATAGCGCGACAGCACCTTGCGATAGAGCGGGTCCTGGCTCTTGCGGCGGATGAAATAGGCGCCCATCGCGCGGATCAGCGCCGACAGCGGCCAGGTCCGCGCCCATTCGCCCACCGCGTAGGAGAGGTGCGAGCGTTCGGCGGCGAGCCAGGTGACCAGCACGTAATCCATGTTGGAGCGGTGGTTCATCACGAAGACCACGGTGGCGTCCGGGTCGACATGTTCGAGCCCCGCCTCGTCGAAAGCGCCGAGCCGCACCCGGTAGAAGCCCCGGCTCAGTGCCTTGGCGAGCCAGATCGCGAAGCCGAAATAGACGAAGGCGGAAAAGCGCGGCACGATCTCGCGGGCATAACGTCGCGCCATCTCGAACCCGACCTCCTCGGGCACGCCCTCGGTTCGCGCGTGTTCCTGGATCGCCTTCGACACCTCGGGATCGTAGATCAGCCGCTGGATCATGTCGTGGCGGCGGGCGAGCTTGAACGGCTCGATGGGGCGCGTGAGCCGCGTGTTGAGCTCGGCGACGGCGCGTTCGAGCCGCTTGCGGAAGAACCAGCGCACCGAGGGAAACAGGAAATGCGACGCGAAGGTGATCGTGGCGAAGGCCAGGATCAACAGGAGGAGCCAGAGCGGAAGTTCGACGGTGCGGAACATGCCGTTTGGTGACAGGCTTCTGCCCGTCCGTAAAGCCCCGCGGGCGTCGCAGTCTGCCGGTGCGATGGGACCCTAGCCGAAGGCGAGCACGGCGGCGGCGATCACCGCGACGAAAAGCGCCCGCAAAGCCCAGTCGACCCAGGCCGCGGCCCGCGCGGCCGCCCGGTCTCCCGCCGCCGCCGCACGCGCGGCGCGGACCTGCACTCCGGCGCCGGCGAAGACCGCGACCAGCAGCGCCATCTTCACCCAGAACCAGAGCGGCATCCCGGCGAGGCCGAAGCCGTTCAGCCAGACCATGAGCAGGCCGCTCAGGATCAGCACCGCGAAGCCGATACCGCCGACAATATCGAACTGCCGGATGAGCGGTTTCACCCCGGGAAGGCCGGGATCCAGGTGCGCCTTGACCATGGCCACACCGAACATGGCGGTCCCCGCCGCCGACAACGCCAACATGTGCACCAGGAACAGGATATTGAAGCTGCCGATCA
Source organism: Maritimibacter sp. (assembly GCA_020441225.1). The sequence continues at coordinate 2,093 of JAGRMP010000221.1, forward strand.
TCTTCCGCTCCCCGCGCGCGATTGATCCCGGGATCACCCTAGCGACCGGCGCGCAAAAACCCGAACGATATTCTTCGCCCCTTCCGGCCCCGTGCCTGGCGGCGGTGGCGTGGCATCCGCGCCACGACTTTCCACTTTCGAACATCATTTCCCGCCAGATGCAGTCTGCTGTGCTAAACTCACCCACAAGATATGGGCCGAAACCGCCCGAACCGGCCCCAGGAGGGTGCCATGCTGGCCTCGACTTTCCGGATCCTTGCCCTCTCCGCCCTGCTTGCGGCGGCGGTAATGCTGACGCTGACCGTCCCCGGCGCCTGAGGCGCCCGGATCGCGACCGGTTCGCGGCGCAAGGATATTCCTCCGAAAATCGGGCTTGAGTAATTTTGTTGCTTGCGGCAGAAATGCTGCACTGCAACATGAGAGCGAGTCCGTGCGATGTCCGACATGCCCCAGAAAGACCGCCCCTGGCTGTTCCGCACCTATGCCGGCCATTCCAACGCCAGGGCGTCGAACGCGCTCTACAGGACCAACCTCGCCAAGGGGCAGACCGGGCTGTCCATCGCCTTCGATCTGCCGACCCAGACCGGCTACGACAGCGACCACACGCTCGCGCGCGGCGAGGTCGGCAAGGTCGGCGTGCCCGTCGCGCATCTGGGCGACATGCGGATGCTGTTCGACCAGATCCCGCTCGAACAGATGAA
>JAGRMP010000221.1:2798-7962 GCA_020441225.1 Maritimibacter sp.
CGATGACGATCAACGCGACCGCGCCATGGCTGCTCGCGCTCTATATCGCGGTGGCCGAGGAACAGGGCGCCGATGTCTCCAGGCTCCAGGGCACGGTGCAGAACGACCTGATCAAGGAATACCTGAGCCGCGGCACCTATGTCTGCCCGCCGAAACCCTCGCTAAGGATGATTACCGACGTCGCCGCCTATACCCGCGAGCACCTGCCGAAATGGAACCCGATGAACATCTGTTCCTACCATCTGCAGGAGGCGGGGGCGACGCCCGAGGAGGAACTGGCCTTTGCGCTGGCGACCGCGACCACCGTGCTTGACGACCTTCGCGAAAAGGTGCCGGCCGACAAGTTCCCCGAGATGGTCGGGCGGATTTCGTTTTTCGTGAACGCGGGCATCCGCTTCATCACCGAGATGTCGAAGATGCGCGCCTTTGTCGATCTGTGGGACGAGATCACCGCCGAGCGCTACGGCGTGACAGAGGAGAAATACCGCCGTTTCCGCTACGGCGTGCAGGTCAATTCTCTGGGCCTCACCGAGCAGCAGCCGGAGAATAACGTCTACCGTATTCTCCTCGAAATGCTCGCGGTGACGCTGTCGAAAAAAGCCCGCGCCCGCGCGGTGCAGCTCCCGGCCTGGAACGAGGCACTTGGCCTGCCGCGCCCGTGGGACCAGCAATGGTCGCTCAGGATGCAGCAGATCCTCGCCTTCGAGACCGATCTGCTGGAGTTCGAGGACATTTTCGACGGCAACCCGGCCATCGAGGCCAAGGTCGAGGCGCTCAAGGCCGGTGCGCGGGCGGAGCTTGCCCAGATCGACGCCATGGGCGGGGCGATGGAGGCCATCGACTACATGAAAGCGCGGCTGGTGGAGAGCAATGCCGAGCGCATCGCCCGGATCGAGGCGGGCGAAACCACCGTCGTCGGCGTCAACAAATGGACCGAACACGCCCCCTCGCCGCTCACCTCCGGCCCCGAAGCGATCATGGTCGCCGACCCGGAGGCCGAGGCGGAACAGATCGCCCGGTTGCAGGCCTGGCGGGCAGAGCGCGACGACTCCGCCGTCATTGCGGCTCTGGGCGAGCTGTCGCGGGTCGCGGCCTCGGGCGAGAATATCATGCCCGCCTCCATCGCCGCGGCGAAAGCCGGGGCGACGACCGGCGAATGGGGCGACGCGGTGCGCCGGACCTTCGGCCAGTACCGGGGCCCGACCGGCGTCTCGAAAGCGCCGTCCAACCGCACCGAGGGGCTCGACGAGATCCGCACCCGGGTCGACGCGGTCTCCGATGCACTCGGGCGGCGGCTCAGGTTCCTGGTCGGCAAGCCCGGGCTCGACGGCCATTCGAACGGCGCCGAACAGATCGCCGCCCGCGCCCGCGACTGCGGCATGGATATTACCTACGAGGGTATCCGGCTCACGCCCGAGGAGATCGTCGAAAGCGCCGAACGCGAGGGCGCCCATGTGGTGGGCCTGTCGATCCTGTCGGGCAGTCACATCCCGCTGATCGAGGAACTCATGGAGCGGATGAAAGCCGCCGGGCTCGGTCACGTGCCGGTGGTCGCCGGCGGGATCATCCCCGAGAACGACGCCGCGCGGCTCCGCGCCATGGGCGTTGCCCGCGTCTATACGCCGAAGGATTTCAAGCTCAACGTCATCATGGACGACATCGTCACGCTCGCCGACCCGCGGCCGCGGGCGGCCGAGTGAGCGGCGGCCCGCGCGCGGTCCGGGTCCGGGTGACGGGCCGGGTCCAGGGGGTGAGTTTCCGCGCCTGGACCCAGGGGCGCGCCCGTGCGCTCGGGCTCGACGGCTGGGTGCGAAACGAACCCGACGGATCGGTCTCGGCGCTCTTCGGAGGAGAATCATCCGCCGTCGATGAAATGCTCGAAGCCCTGCATATCGGCCCGCGCTGGGCCAATGTTACGGGATTAGAGGTCGCTGAAATGGAAATATCCCAGGTTCCGCCCGGATTCCGAATAACCCGGTGAAACCCTGAGAATTAAAGGGTTTCCATACCCTCCCAGGTGACGTGTTCGCGTTTTCTTCCCGGGTATTCTCCAATCTGGCTTACACATTTCCCACAAATCCTCTTTTAAACGATTTCCGTGCCTGTTATCACGCGGTGAATACCCAAGGTTTATCCGAACCCGAAATCCCACGGAGATCCCCATGAAAACCGACCTGAAGCAGATGACGCGCAAGCAACTGGAAAAATTGCGTGGCGATGTCGATGCTGCGCTGAAGGCGCTCGACGCGAAGGATAAAAAGGCCGCGCTCAAGGCGGCGCAGGCCGCCGCGAAGGCGCATGGGTTTTCTCTCGATGAACTGACCACTGGAAAGCCCGGGGAAAAACCTGCCCCCCGTGCGCGCAAAGCCCGGAAAAACGACGACGGCCGGGCAAAAGTCGCGCCGAAATACCGCAGCCCGAGTGATCCGGAACAAACCTGGTCGGGCCGCGGCCGCGCCCCCGGCTGGATGGTTGCCCATCTCGAAGCCGGCGGTCAAAAGGACGACCTCGCCATCTGAAGTCGGGAGTCTCAAAGAGTATTGCGTGCGAAGGGGCCGTCACCGCGGCCCTTTCTTGTTATTAATCGCAATCTGAGCGGGGGATCGGAGCCGAACACCTGGCATGTCCTCGTGCGGGATTTTCACGGCTTTGTTTCTCCATGCGCCGCACCGGAACCGATCCGGTCACTGTCACTGCGAATCCGGCGGTTCTGCGTGTTTTCCGCGGGAATAAACTTGTGATTGCAGACTTATCCCGGCGTACAATTGAAATATAATGCGGCGCGCGCCCGCGCGGCCCCTCCTCCGCTGAGCGGATCTGCACGGCTCATCGTCCCAGGACGCCCGATTTCCCCTCCCGGGGGGCGGATCGCGCTACCCTTCCCGGCGGGGCACGTTATGATCCGGGCCGAAACAGGAGGGATAGCCCATGACCATTCATATCGGGGCCCAGCCGGGCCAGATTGCCGGAACCGTTCTGATGCCGGGCGATCCCTACCGCGCGCGTTGGGCCGCGGACAATTTTCTCCAAGGCGCCGAGCTGATCAACGAAACCCGCGGCATGCTCGGGTTCACCGGCACCTGGCGCGGCAACCCGGTGACGATCCAGGGTTCGGGCATGGGCATGCCGTCGCTCTCGATCTACGCCAACGAGCTGATCCGCGATTACGGCGCCCGCACCCTCATCCGGATCGGCTCCTGCGGTGCGATGCAGGCGCATGTGAACCTGCGGGACGTGGTGCTGGCGATGACCTCGACCACGCTCGCGACCCCCTCCTCGGGCATGTTCCGCGAGCTCAATTTCGCCCCCTGCGCCGATTACGGGCTGCTCGCCGCCGCCCATGCCGCCGCCAAGGCGAAGGGCGTCGCGACCCATGTGGGCGGGATCTATTCCTCGGATGTCTTCTACGACGAACGCCCGGACCTCACCGAACAGATGACCCGCCACGGGGTGCTCGCGGTCGAGATGGAGGCGGCCGAGCTCTACATCCTCGCCGCCCGCTACGGGGTGCGCGCGCTGGCCGTGCTCACCGTTTCCGACAGCCTCGTGACCGGCGAGGCGCTGCCCTCGGATCAGCGCGAGCAGAGCTTCGGCGACATGGTGGAAATCGCCCTCGAAGCCGCGTTTGCCTGAGGTCTGCACATGGATACGAACGAAAAACTCGACCGCCTCGCGCGGCTTGCCGTGGGCTTCGGCCTGGGCCTGAAACCCGGGCAGGAGCTGATCCTGACCGCCGATATCGGCGCGCGCGATCTCGTGGCCCGGATCACCCGCGAGGCCTATGCGGCGGGGGCGACCCATGTCACCGCGCTCTACGGCGACGATGCGACGACGCTGGCGAAATACACCCATGGCTCCGACCAGGCGATCGATACCGCGCCGGGGTGGCTGTTCGACGCCATGGCCGGCGCCTTAAACGCCGGCGCCGCCCGGCTCGCCATCGCCGGCGACACGCCCGGGCTGCTCGCGGGCCAGGATCCGGCCCGTGTCGCCCGCGCCAACATCGCCCAGGCCAAGGCGCGCAAGCCGATGCTGAACGCCATCGTCTCGGGCAAGGTGAACTGGAATATCGTCCCCTTCGTGACCGAGGGCTGGGCGCACCAGGTCTTCCCCGGCCTCACCCGGGGCGTGGCGGTCGAGCGGCTGTGGGAGCATGTGTTCGAAGCGCTGCGGCTCGACAAGCCCGGCGACCCGGTCGCGGCCTGGCAGGCGCATTTCGACGAGCTTGCCCGGCGGCGGGACATCCTCAACGCGGCCCGCTACGATGCGCTGCAGTTCGAGGGCGGCGGCACCGATCTGACCGTCGGCCTCGCCAGCGGGCACCGCTGGGTCGGCGGCGGCAACACGCTGGCCGATGGCACGCATTATGCGCCGAACCTGCCCACCGAAGAGGTCTTCACCATGCCCGACCGCGCCCGCACCCAGGGCCGCGCGGTGTTCACCAAGCCCTCGGTCATCGGCGGGACCATTGTCGAGGGGCTGGTGGTGGAATTCGAGGCCGGCAAGGCGGTGAAGATCGAGGCCGAGACCGGCGCGGAAGTGGCGCGGAAACACTTCACCACCGACGACGGCGCCAGCCATCTGGGCGAGGTGGCGCTGGTCGCCGAAAGCTCGCCCATCGCCCGCTCGGGGGTGCTCTATTTCAACACGCTCTTCGACGAGAACGCGGCCTGCCACATCGCCTTCGGCAACGCCTATGCGATGAACCTGGACCCGGGGGCCGACCCGGGCGACGCAGGCATGAACGAAAGCCAGATCCACCACGACTGCATGATCGGGGGGCCCGAGATCCGGGTCACCGGGATCGCCGCCGACGGCGCGCGGCATCCGATCATGGAACAGGGCGAATTTGTAATCTGAGGACGACACATGAAGATGCGTAAACTGGGCCGGCACGGCCCCGAGGTCTCGGCCATTTCGCTGGGCGCGATGAGCTTCGGCGGGTTTTTCGGGCCCACCACACGCGAGGAAAGTTTCGCCACGCTCGATGCGGCGATGGAAATGGGGATCAGTTTCCTCGACACGTCCAACATATACGGGCCCTATACCTCGGAAGAGGTGATCGGGGCCTGGCAAGCGGACCGGGGCAAGCGGTTCAAGATCGCGACCAAGGCGGGCATCGTCATCGGCGCGCCGCGCGGCACGGTGGACAATTCCGAACCCT
>JAGRMP010000222.1 GCA_020441225.1 Maritimibacter sp.
CGGTGTAGAACTGGTTGACCTTGTGTTTTTCGCAAACCTGCCAGAAGCGGCTGGCATCCGGGTAGGTGGGCACGCCCTCGAACATCAGCGTCGTGGCGCCATTGGCCAGCGGGCCATAGACGATGTAGCTGTGCCCGGTGACCCAGCCGACATCCGCGGTGCACCAGTAGACGTCGCCCTCGTGATAGTCGAAGACGATCTCGTGGGTCATCGCGGCATAGACCAGATAGCCGCCGGTGGTGTGCACCACGCCCTTGGGCTGGCCGGTCGAGCCCGAGGTGTAGAGGATGAACAGCGGATCCTCGGCGCCCATCTCGGCGGGCTTGGAATAGTCGTCCGCCTCCAGCGCCATCTCGTTATAGTCGAAATCGCGCCCGTCGACCCATGTGGTCTGGCCGCCGGTGCGCTTGACCACCAGGCACTTGACGGTGTCCTTACAGTGCAGCAGGGCGGCGTCGGCATTGGACTTGAGCGGGGTCTTGCGGCCGCCGCGCGGGGCATGGTCGGCGGTGATCACCACCTTGGCGTCGCTGCCGTTGATCCGGGCCGACAACGCGTCGGGAGAGAAACCGGCGAAGACGATGGAATGGATCGCGCCGATGCGCGCGCAGGCCAGCATCGCATAGGCGGCCTCGGGGATCATCGGCAGGTAGATGATCACCCGGTCGCCCCGGCGCACGCCGAGGGTCTCGAGGATGTTGGCCATCCGGCAGGTCCGGCGGTGCAGCTCGGCATAGGTGATGTGCTGGGCGTCCTCCTCGGGATCGTCCGGCTCGAAGATGATCGCGGTCTGGTCGCCCCGGGTCTCGAGGTGCCGGTCGAGGCAGTTGGCCGCGACGTTCAGCGTGCCGTCGGCGAACCAGTTGATCTTGACCCGGCCGAGGGTGAAATCGACGTCACGCACCTGGGTGTAGGGCTTGATCCAGTCGATGCGTTTGCCCTGTTCGGCCCAGAAGCCTTCGGGATCGGCGATCGAGGCGGCATACATTTCCTCGTATTTCGCGGCGTCGACATGGGCCTTGGCGATGGTCTCGGCACTGGGCGGGTAGACGCGTGCGGCGCTGTCGGATGCTGGTTTGGACATGAGAGGCTCCTTCGTCGGATCGTGTGGGTTTGGTCCGGATATCGCCTGCAAAGGCGCGACAGATGATTTCGTGCTCGGTGGATCCCGCTAAGCTGAAATCATAGACGAAATTGAAAACTTTGGAATAACCAGCGGGAACAAAACGATTTGTCTGTAAAGTTTTTTCTCGATAGACGCCATATTTGTAAAATCACCCGGCGTCAGAGGAAAATCTTGTTCTGCGTGAAGGCATTGACTGTTAACCATTGATCAACTTCTCGTGCCGGTTGCGGGTAGGGTGTGGCTCTCTCTACGTCACCGCCGCGCGCAGACCGGTGTGACATATTGTTTCGCCAGCCCCGCGCGCGGCGGCACCCCGTCAATCCCGCCGCGCCGCCTCCGCGATCCGGCGCCGGTCAGACCGATGGGCGAATCGCGCGCCCCGGATCGCGCGGGGAGCGCAGCGCGGGAGATCGAGATCAAGATTCGCGGGTTTCTCAGGAGCGGGATTACACCGGTCCCCGATCAGATCGAATGGCCCTGCTGTTGGCGTTCCCGGGCATCGTGCTATGGTTGCCGTCGCTGGCCGGTTGAGGGAGCGCCTTGGCAGCCGGCCGGGCGACACGGGAGGACAGATGCAGTTCATCGATCAAGCCGCGGCCTACCGGGCCAAGGCCGTTTCGCCCGACGCGGCGATCGCGGCCGGGCGCGCGCGGCTCGATGCCGGTCCGGGCGCCGAAAGGCTGGCGGTCTGCTTTCGCCCGGAGCTGGAGATCGCCACTGCCTTCGACCGCAGCATTCACGCGCGGTTGAAATTCGACGCGCTGCCCACCGACCGCAAGCTCGACCTGATGATCGACGAACTGCTGCCGCGGTTCTTCCATCCCGAGGCCCTGCCGATGACCGGCCGCGCGCGCTGGGTGCTGCGCTTCGTGGTGGACGGCACCGTCACGCGCACCCTGCAGGTCGACGAGAGCGGCATCCGGCGCATCGACGGGGGCGATGCGCCGCCGGACATGCTCCTGGAAACTGACATCGTGACCCTGATGGCGATGCTGCGCTTCTGCATCGCCGATCATCACCGGTCCCGGAAGGGTCGGGCGGTGCCGTCCGGCCAAACCTGACGTAATTGGGCCGCCTCGGACTCGTCGCTCCCTTGTCGCTCCGGGGCGCAGCCGCGGAGCGTGCGCGACCCGCCCGGCCCTCGCGGAACGCGCGCCTTCGGCGCGACGCGGGCGCAATTGCGCCCACCTTCGGGCCCGGCGCGTCCCTGAACGCAGGGGCGGGGTGGTTTCGACAAGACACGTCTTTCTTTCGAATCGGAACTCGTCGCGCCGGAGCCTTCGCGTCAGTCCTTGCCGGCCATGCGGTCGGCCTTCTTGCGCACCAGCACCGTGCGCAGATCGTGCATCGCCATCAGCAGCCGGTCGGTGATGTCCTCGAGCTGGGCGTCGGTGGCCTTCGAGTTCGCCCAGTGCGCGGTCAGGTTCAGGTGATCCACGGTGCGGTGGATATCGTCGAGATCGCGGCGCGCCAGCAGGTCGGCGCGCTCGGCCATCCAGTGCTGGATCGCGTCGAGATCGACCTCGCCGAGGGTGCGCTCGCCCTGCGGCTTGATCTCGCCGTTGCGGATGTTGACCACCGCGATCTGGTCCATCTCGATGCGGCGATGGCGGTTCTGGGTGTCGACCCGGAACACGACGGCGCCGTTCTCGCGGACGCGGAAGTAGTAGTCGGGCAGTTCGGG
>JAGRMP010000223.1 GCA_020441225.1 Maritimibacter sp.
TCGCCGGCGGAGGATTTCCCGGCCTTCATCGTCAACCGGATCCTGGTGCCGATGATCAACGAGGCGGTCTACACGCTCTACGAAGGCGTGGGCACGGTGCAATCGATCGACCAGGCGATGAAACTGGGCGCCAACCACCCGATGGGGCCGTTCGAACTGGCCGATTTCATCGGCCTCGACACCTGCCTCGCGATCATGAACGTGCTCTACGACGGGCTCGCCGACACCAAGTACCGCCCCTGCCCGCTGCTGACGAAATACGTCGACGCCGGCTGGCTCGGGCGCAAGACCGGGCGCGGCTTCTACGACTACCGCGGCGAGACGCCGGTGCCGACGCGCTGAGCCATTCGGCCGGGCGGACGGCGTCGCGCGACGCCGTGACACGCGGGCGCGCGCCCGCGTCAAGCCGCTTGCAAGCGGCTTCCCCCCTGGCCCGACCGTCAGTCTTCCAAAGACAACGTGTGTTCCCTGGCCCAGGCGATCCAGCCGCGCGGGTCGCGCTCCAGCCGTTCCATCTGCGCCGGCGTGAACGGTGCACCGATCACCGGGCCGTGGGTGCGGTTGCAGACATGGACGACTTCATGCAGCAGCAGCGCCTGGCGCATGGTCGCCGAGATCCGGTTGGCGATGTGGTAGGCGCGCGAGTTCTGGCCGCGGAAATGGATCGGCACCACGGTCGCGCCGGAGCGGCGGGCGAGCTGGGCGGTGAAGACGTTCCATTCCGCCTCCTCCACCGGGCCGAAGGCGGTCTTCGAGGTCGCCACGACGCCCGACGGAAAGACACAGATCAGACCGCCCGCCTTGAGCGTCTCCATCGCCCGCGCCCGCATTTCGACGCTTTTCTTCTGCGCGTCCTTGGCGTGGGGGAACGGCACCGGGATGAGGAAGGACGAGGCGCCTTCGTCGAGCCCGGTCAGCACCTCGCGGGTGAGGATCTGGAAATCGGGCCGGACCCGGGCGATCAGCTCTGCCATGATCATGCCGTCGACCAGCCCGTGGGGGTGGTTGGCGACCACGATCACCGGGCCTTCCTTGGGGATGTTGTCGAACTGCGCTTTCGGCGTGGTGATCTCGATCCCCATCACGTCGAGCGCCATGCCCCAGAACGCGAGCCCCTCGGCGCCGCCGCGGCGTTCGTATTCGCGGACCATGCGGATGATCGAGATCTTGCCCGTGAGCCATTCGACGGCGCGGATGAAGGAGGACTGGAAACCGTTCTCGAAGGAATTCGCGTAGGTTACGTCCCGCTTGTCATATTTCGGAGTGTCTTCCTCCACCGCGGCCGCGCGGGTCGGACCGGTGAGCGAAGCCATGGCTCAGAATCCTTCTCCGAACTTGTCGGCCACCAGCGCCTCGAGGGCATCCATGAGCTTCTGCGCGTCGGGGCCGGAGGTTTCGACCTCGATCCGGCTGCCATAGGCGGCGGCGAGCATGAGCAGGCCCATGATGGAATCGCCCGGCGTCTCCATCCCGTCCTTGCCGACCCGGGCTTCGGCATCGTACTGCTCCACGACTTCGACGAACTTGGCCGAGGCGCGGGCGTGCAGGCCCTTGTCGTTCACGATCTTCATCTGGCGCGACACTGTCTCGACCATGCTATTTTCTCCCCGCGGGCTTGCCGTCGATACAGTCGATATACTTGCGTCCCGCCGCCATTGCCGCCCGGGTCGCCGTATCGAGGTCGCCGTCGCGGGTTTTCGCCAGTTTCACCAGCATCGGCAGGTTGGCGCCGTAGAGGATCTTGCGGTCGGCGTCGGCGCAGGCCGGGAGCGACAGGTTCGAGGGCGAAGAGCCGAACATGTCGACCACCACGATCACGCCGTCCCCGGTGTCGACCGCTTCGGCCGCCTCGACGATTTCGGCGGCCTTGCGGGCCCTGTCGAAATCCGCCGCAATGGCGATCGCGCGGACCTGTTCGAGGGGCCCGACGACATGCTCGACGGCCGCGAGATATTCCGCGGCCAGCCCGCCATGCGCGACGATCACGATCCCGATCACCCGGGTTTACCCCCCGTCTCTCCCTTTTCGGAAGCGCCCTGATCCAACGCGCTTTCGACTTCACGATGTCTAGTTGACACCTGCCAGCCAGCCGCCGCAAGGGTCTGCGACAGGCTTTCTGCGAGTGCGACCGAACGGTGACGCCCACCTGTACAGCCGAAGCCGATCGTCAGGTGCGACTTGCCTTCTTCGGCATAGGCGGGCACCAGGAAGGCGACCAGCTCGCTGACG
>JAGRMP010000224.1:0-6970 GCA_020441225.1 Maritimibacter sp.
CAACCGTGGGTGTCAACCTTGTGGTTCGCGCGGCTGCGGTCCATATAGGTGGAAACGTGAAGGAGCGCATTCATGACGACCGGCAACAAGGTGTTCGAAGACTTCCAGCAGCTGTTCACCAACGCCATGGGCGTGGCCCAGGGGGCCAAATCCGAGGCGGAAACCGCGATGAAAAGCTGGATGGACCGCTGGCTCGCCGACCGCGATTTCGTGACCCGCGAAGAATTCGACGCCGTCCGCGCGATGGCCCAGAAGGCACGCGAAGAGAACGAAGCGCTGAAAGCCCGGATCGCCGCGCTGGAAGAGGCCGCCGCGGGCGAGTAGGCGCGCATGGGTGTCGGTTTTGCAGAGCGGCGATCCGTCGCGCTCAGCAGATCCGGGCACGGACGGAACCTGCCGCGTGTCACAGTGGGGGTGCGGTCCCTGAAACGGTGTAGCACAAACGCGACCTTTCCGTCCGAGCCTGGGGCGGTGCAGCCGGGTCGGCACGGGTGACGGATCGATCCCTCAAACCCGAGTTCGAGACAACCGGGCGGATCTAGCTTCGCAACGCCCTGTCGGAAAGCGACCTCGCGCTGTTCGACAACGCGGTTGCCGGACCCGCCAGAGCGGGGCAGAGGCTTGACCGTTCCGAAGCGCTTGAGGCCGCCTTGTCCGCCGATGGCGCCTTGCTCCGTGCCGTGCGGCGCCTCGCGCCCGAGGCCGTCCCGGTCCGGATCGTAGCCTTCAACAAATCGGAAAGCGCCAATTGGGGCGTGCCCTGGCATCAGGACCGGGTGATTGCCGTGGCGGGGCGGGCCGAGGTTGCGGGCTACCGCAACTGGACCCGGAAATCGGGCACCTGGCATTGCGAACCGCCGCTGTCCGCGCTGGATGACATGCTGTTCGTCCGCGTTCACCTCGACGACACCGACGGGTCCAACGGCGCGATGCAGATTGCCGTCGGCAGCCATGCCGGTGGGATCGTCCTCTCGGCGACGGCCGAACAGGTGGCAAACACATACCCGGTCGAGACGTGTGACGCCAAACGCGGCGACGTGCTGATCCTCAAGATGCTGACCCTGCACGCCTCCAGTCCGGCGCGGGTCCAGTCCGGTCGCAGGGTTCTTCGCATCGATTTCGCGTCCCGCGACCTGCCGGCGCCTCTGTCCTGGAATGGGTTTCGGAACCGGCCCTGGACCGGGCGGGCGCGCGAAACCTGACCCTCGGGGTCGTCCGGCGCAGGGCAGGGGCCTGCACGATCTGACTATTTCTAAAACGGAAACATTACCATCTTACGAGCGCGGTTCATGTCTGTTTCCAATACAATCCCCCGGCGCCGGCCCGATGCTCAAGGCCCCGCCGCAGCGACCTCGCCCGCCGCTTTGTGCGCGAAGAAGTTGTTAGCGCTAAACTTAACAACATCAATGGCCTGAGGGGGTGTGCGAGCTCGCCCAAACCTCGCACACTCCGGAATCACACCGTCCCGGCGCCCCGTCTTTGGCCCAAACATACCTTGCGGGGGGTCACGCCGGAGGCGTGCCTGCGGCACGACGGGTGCAAAACCCCCACGCCGCGGGTCTTACTTCAGCATCGGCGGCTTGTCAGGGTCCATCCCCGGCCCCGCAAAAGTCTCCTCGAACCCGTCCTCGTCGTGTTCGCCCGCCTCCGGGTCGGGAAACTCGTAGCGCAGACCCATGTGGTCGAGATGCTCGCAGATCGGGTCGTTGGAGGCGAAGAAAGCCACGTCGACCGCGGCCAGATCGGTGCCGGAAAAAATGAGCGCCTCATGGGTGGCCCGGGCGAGCGCCTGCTCCGCCCCCGGCTGGGCATCGATGAAGGCCAGCAGCCAGCCTTCGCGCTGGTCCGAATAGGTGCCCTTGACGAAGACCGCGTGGGAGGCGAGCCCGGCGGCGCTGACCAGCTTTTCCTCGAGCCCCTCGATCAGCCCGTCCGGCAGCCCCACCGGCGGCGCGATGGCGATGAGCGTGCCTTCCCCCGCCTCGGGCTCGGCAGACAGCGTGTCCGAGAGCCAGTCCATCGCCTCCTTTGGCAAGAGGATCGACGAAACCGCGGTGTCGAGATTGACCGCGAGCCCCACCCCCTGACCGGCAATCGCCTGGGCGATCACCCGGCCCGGCAGCGCGGCATAGGGCAGGGCCGCGTTCTTGTAGGAGGCGGCAAAGGCCGCAAGCCGCTCCTCGGTATCGAACACCAGCGCGTAGCGGTCGATATTGGCCGTCTCCTTGTTGTCGATCTCCAGAATCTCCGGGTCGAGCGGCGCGCCTTCGGTTTCCGGCTCCCGGGTGAGCAGCAGAAACAGCGTCGTGTCGGCGAGCCGGCGGTAGAATTTCAGCCGCAGCCCGTCGTCTTCGGGGTCGTCCATCATCCCGGCATGGGCCTCGTCGAGCGGTGTCATCGCCATCGGGTCATCCTCCCAGTTCTGCCCTGACCCGGGCGCGCAGGACCGGCAGGAGCTCGGCCTCGAACCACGGGTTTTTTCTCAGCCAGCCCGTATTGCGCCAGGACGGGTGAGGCAAGGGAAAGGTGCCGGGCACATGGTCGCGCCAGCCCCGCACGGTCTCGGTCAGGCTGGCCCGGGTGCCCAGGTGATGGCGCTGGGCATGGGCGCCGACGAGCAGGGTCAGCCGCACCCCCGGCAAGGCGGCGGTCACGGCCTCGCCCCAGGTCGCCGCGCAAAGTTTCGGAGGCGGCAGATCCGACCCCCGCGTATCGTACCCGGGAAAGCAGAACGCCATCGGCGTGACCGCGATCCGGGACCGGTCGTAGAAAGTGTCGCGGTCGATCCCCATCCAGTCCCGCAACCGGTCACCCGAAGCGTCGTTGAACGGCAACCCGGTCTCATGCACCCGCATCCCGGGCGCCTGCCCAACGATCCGGACCCGCGCGCCGGACCGGAACCACGCCACCGGCCGCGGACGGTGCGCCGTCGCGGTCGCCTGGAATCGATCGGTACAAAGCCGGCAAGCGCTGATCTGATCGGTGAGGTCGGACATTCCGGTGAGATAGGCCGTCGATCCGGATCGGGCAAGCGGGGCAGGTTCGGCACGCCGGGATCAGCCGGCGAACCGAGCGCGCAACAGGTGGCGCCGGCTGCCGTATCCTATCCAGAAATCCGGATATCCGGATTTCTGGATTTCACGTAAGATTATGAAAATAATCATGAAAACCTGTTGCGACAGCGATGGCTCATCGCCGGTTAACGTCTCGTTAACCTGTCTTCGCCTCTTCCACCGTTCCCCGGTCACCCTGCGACGCGCCCCGAATTAATTCGATGATCGTCGAAATGTCCTTGCCACCTCGACTATATTTCGATAGTTCTAGAAATATGAAACAGGACTCGCCCGCTCTCACCTGCCTGCCCGTCGAAGTCGCCGCTTCGGCCTTCGCGGCGCTCGGCTCCGAACAGAGGCTCTTCGTGCTGCGCAGCCTGGTGCGCGCAGGGCCCGAGGGGCTCAATATGGGCGAGCTCGGGCAACGGTCCGGGGTGACCGGCTCGACCCTCACCCATCATCTCAAGATCCTCGCCGGTGCCGGTCTGGTGACCCAGGAGAAACGCGGCCGCTCGGTCATCGTCGGCGCGGCGGACATGACCACGATGCGTGCGCTCTCCGACTACCTGCTGTCGGAATGCTGCGCCGACGCGCCCGAAGGAAAGGCCCATGACCATGGCTGACACGACCCATAACCCCAGCCCCCGCTTCAAGCCCGACTGGGCCTGGATCACCATCGCCGCCATTCCCGTGGCGTTGGCCGTCCTCGCTCCCGCGACGCTCTGGCCGACCGTCGAATTCGCCGGCCGGGCGATCGCGCATACCGGCCTCTTCATCCTCTTCGCCGTTTTCGCCGTCGCCTACATGAAGGCGACCGGGGCGGAGAACCTGCTGGCACGGGCCTTCGAGGGGCGGGAGGTGCGGATGATCCTTTTCGCCGCCGCGGCGGGCGGGCTCTCGCCGTTCTGTTCCTGCGAGGTCATTCCCTTCATCGCCGCAGCCCTCGCCGTCGGCGCGCCGCTCTCGGCGGTCATGGCCTTCTGGCTCGCCTCGCCGCTGATGGACCCGGCGATGTTTCTGATCACCTCGGGCGAGCTCGGCCTGCCCTTCGCCGTGGCCAAGACCGTTTCGGCGGTCGGGCTCGGGCTGTTCGGCGGCTTCACCGTCAAGGCGCTGTCCCGCAGTGCGCTGTTCGCCGATCCGCTCAAGAAGGCGCCGGTCAAGAGCTGCGGCTGTAGCGCTTCGGGGTCGTCCTGTTCGACCGACAAACCCTTCTCGGGCAAGGTGGTCTGGAAATTCTGGCCCGAGCCGGACCGGCGCACGACCTTCCGTGAGACGGCCGTCGAGAACATCCTGTTCCTCGGCAAATGGCTGCTGCTCGCCTATCTGATCGAGGCGCTGATGATCCGTTACATGCCCGCAGATCTGATCGCCCAGGCCCTCGGCGGCAGCGGCGTGATGCCGGTGGTGATCGGCGCCCTGGTTGGCGCGCCCGCCTATCTCAACGGCTTTGCCGCGGTGCCGCTGGTAGCGGGCCTCATCGATCAGGGCATGAGCAACGGCGCGGCGATGTCCTTCGTGATCGCCGGCGGCGTAAGCTGCATTCCCGCCGCGATCGCGGTCTGGGCGCTGGTCAAGCCGCGGGTCTTCGCCGCCTATGTCGGGCTGGCGATCACCGGCGCGATCCTGGCCGGGCTCGCCTGGGGTGCGGTGGCGGGCTGACACCGCGCCCGCAGCCGGGACCGCGCGAATTATCCGAAAATCCTGCGGAAATGGCGGATTGTTACCGAATTTGCGCCCGGCGAATTCCCTATTGGCGCCGCGTTTGCAGGCGAGAATCGACCTGCGCCAAAGTTTCCGAGTGCGGGGGGCACGAGTGCGGCGCACATCATCCCTGCGCCGCGCTGACCGGTCCCGTGGTCCGCGCGGCGCGCCTGTTTCCGACCGTTTCCTCGGGCAAAGCTGTTGTGCCTCGCCGGTGAACGTTTTAATGACGCCCGATATTGGCGGACGGAAGCGGGACACGGGATGTACAGGGTCTGGAACTTCATCAGCGACTATTCGATCCTGTTGCTCGTCGGTGCCGCCGCGGCGCTGATCTGGGCCAATACCGACCCCCACGGCTATCACCACTTCGTCGAAATGCCGCTGTGGTTCAACTCCTGGATCGGCATCGACATCCAGAGCTGGACCCAGGCCTACGGCGAGAGCGCGCTGCATTACGAGGTCGGCGACGTCGAAAAGGTCGTGACCTTCCACTACCTGGTCAACGACATATTGATGGCGCTGTTCTTCGCCATGGCGGCGAAGGAAGTCTGGGAAGCGGTGATCCTGAAGAACGGTTCGCTCAGGGGCCGCAAGGCCGCGTCTCCGCTGATCGCCACGGCGGGCGGCATGGCCGGGCCGGTGGTCGTCTACCTCGGTCTCGCTCTGCTGATCGGGTCCGACACGTTCAGTGCCGTGGCGCATGGCTGGGCGGTGCCGACCGCGACCGACATCGCCTTTTCCTACCTCGTGGGCCGCATTGTCTTCGGGGCGGGCCACCCGGCGGTGCGCTTCCTGCTGCTCCTCGCCATCGCCGACGACGCCGGCGGGCTCATCATTCTCGCGATCTTCTACCCGACCGCCGCGCTGGCCCCGGTCTGGCTGCTCCTGTCCTTCGGCGCGGCGCTGTTCGCCTTCCTCGCCTTCAACTACCTGCCGCGGCGGCTCGACAAGGGCGACCAGGCGCGCCCGCATTCGACCCGGATCCGCAAGTTGCTCGGCCCCTGGCCCTATGTGATCGCCGGGATCGTGAGCTGGATCGGGTTTGCCCAGTCGGGCATCCACCCTGCGCTCGGCCTGCTGCCGGTGGTGCCCGCGATCCCGCATGCCGACCGTGCCTTCGGGATCTTTTCCGGCGCCGAACGCTACCTGACCGACCTGCTCAACGTGATGGAACACGCGCTGCGCTACCCGGTCGAGATCGTGCTCCTCCTGTTCGGCCTCGCCAATGCGGGCGTCGAGTTTTCGGCCATCGGCGAGCCGACCGTCCTGGTGCTTGCCGGTCTGATCCTGGGCAAACCCATCGGTATCTTCCTGTTGGGCTGGTTGGCGGCGAAGCCGCTCGGCCTCGGCCTGCCCGCGGGGATGCGGATCGTCGATCTTGTCGTGGTCGGTTTCGTCGCCGCCATCGGGTTCACCGTCGCCCTGTTCATCGCCGCGGTGGCGTTCGAGCCGGGACCAGTGCAGGACGCCGCAAAAATGGGCGCTCTGTTCTCCTTCGGGGCCGCCGCGCTCGCGATCGCCGCCGGGAAACTGTTCCGGGTCGAGAAACAAAAGGACTGAAA
Source organism: Maritimibacter sp. (assembly GCA_020441225.1). Next base: position 6,323 of record JAGRMP010000224.1, read on the forward strand.
TCCGGCCGTTTCGCCGCTTTTGTTTCCACCAGAGCACAAATTCAGGGTTTTCCGGGTGCTGGACCCCGCCGGATCCGCACTACCTGTTGTGTCGGACCCGCGGTGTCCGACATAATGGCGCCCAAAAGGGCCAATATACCCTTGACGTTAACGAAGATCGGTTAAAACCGACCCCGAACGTCAACGAGCAGTGTTCCGAGGCTGGAAACCGCATGATCGAATTCAAGGACGTCTCCAAGTCGTTCTGGACCGGCAAGCAACGCAAGGTCATCCTCGACCGTGCGTCGTTCCGTATCGAACTCGGCAATTCGCTCGGTATCCTTGCACCCAACGGCGCGGGCAAGACGACGATCATCAACATGATGGCGGGGCTGGAAAAACCCGACGACGGCGAGATTACCAGGACGTCGCGCGTGTCCTTTCCGCTCGGCTTCATGGGCGGGGTGATCGGGCGACTTTCCGCCAAGGAAAACGCCCGCTACGTCGCCCGGCTCTACGGGCTCGATCCCGACTATATCGAGGCCTACACCCGCTGGCTCTGCGGGCTCGAGGAATACTACGATTTCCCGGTCGGCACCTACAGCCAGGGGATGCGGGCGCGGTTCACCTTCTCGCTGCTCCTGTCGCTGGAATTCGACATCTACCTGA
>JAGRMP010000224.1:6982-15891 GCA_020441225.1 Maritimibacter sp.
ACGAGGGGATGCCGCAGACCACCGACGCCGAGTTCAACCGCAAGGCGGGCGACGTGCTGCGCGAGCGGCTGGAGAACGCCACCGTGGTCATCGTCAGCCACCAGGCCCGCACGCTCGAGAAGTTTGCCCGCACCGCGGCTGTTCTGCGGGACGGTCAGCTCCACCTGTTCGATACCTTGGAAGAAGCGAAACTGCTCTATGACTACGAAACCCAGGGCTAAGAAATTCCGCATCCGCCGGACCGGCACGCAGTCCACCGCGCGTGTGGCGGCGCGCGGCCAGGAGGATGCGACGTTCGACGCGCGCGATGATCGCGTCGCGGGCCCGACGCCGCTCGATGCCGCGCGGCGGATGAACCCGCTCGAAGACGCGATGCAGGACGGCACCGAGGACGGCTTTCCGGCCGAGGGATTTGCCACCGCCGGGCGGCGCGCGCCGATGGCCGCGGCGGATGCGGCGCAGGCGGAAGGCGCGGCCACCGCCGACCGGGTGGATCACGGGGTGCCGGTGGGGCGGGGCGGTGGCGGCGAGACCGACATCGACGCGATCCGCAAGGAAGGGCTCACCGGGCGGCAGCTGCGCATGGCCCGGCGCCTGGCCCAGAAACACGGGCTTCCCGCCACCTCGGATTACGACGCCGTGCGGCTCCTGCGTGCCGCCGGGATCGACCCGTTCCACCGCGCCAACATGATCGAGCTGGTTTCGGCGGACGGCAAGCCGATCGGTTCGGCCGCAGCCGCGGCGGCGGATGCGGGGGGACAGGCCGGGGCGCCGCTCGCCGGCTCCCAGGCGCTCGCGCGGCTGCCGCAGACCATGCCTGCCGCTGCGGCGAGACCGCAGCCCGCCACGCCCGGCGTGCTCGACGCCGCCGAGCGGGCACGATCGGTGATGGAGATCCAGCGCGACATCGTCAAACGCCGCCGCCGCAAACTTGTGCTGCTGATCGCCCGTCTGGCCGTCTTCGTTTTCCTGCCGACCCTGATTGCGGGCTATTACTTCTACGCCATCGCCACTCCGATGTACGCCACCAAGTCCGAGTTTGTGATCCAGAAAGCCGATCTGGGCAGCGGCGGGCTCGGCTCGCTGTTCGCAGGGTCCGGGCTTGCGACCAGCCAGGACTCGGTGACCGTCCAGAGCTACCTCTCCTCGCGGGACGCCATGCTCCGGCTCGATGCCGAGCTTGGGTTCAAAAAGCATTTCCAGGACCCGGCGATCGACCCGTTGCAGCGGCTCGAGCCCGGCGCCTCCAACGAAGCCGCGTACAAGCTCTACCAGCGCAACGTGANTGAAGATCGGCTTCGACCCCACCGAAGGGATTATCAAGCTCGAAGTCGTCGCCGCCAGCCCCGAAGCCAGCGCCGCCTTCTCCGAAGCCCTGATCCGGTACGCCGAGGCGCGGGTCGACAATCTCACCCAGCGGCTGCGCGAAGACCAGATGGCGGGCGCGGTCGCAAGCTATGCCGAGGCCGAAGAGAAACGCGCCGCAGCCCAGGCCGAAGTGCTGCGGCTGCAGACCGATCTGCAGGTCCTCGATCCGACCACGGAGACCGGCTCGGTCATGAGCCAGGTGACCGGTTTCGAAACCCAGCTCAACCAAAAGCGCCTCCAGCTGCAGCAATTGCTCGACAATTCCCGGCCCAACCAGGCCCGGGTCGACGGGGTGCGCGGCGACATCGCGCGGCTTGAGGCGCTGATCGCCGATCTGCGCTCCAAGCTGACCACGACGAGCGGAAGTTCGGGCGAAAGCCTCGCGCAGATCTCTGGCCAGCTCGCGGTCGCGCAATCCGACCTCGAAACCCGCACTCTGCTCATGCAACAGGCGCTGCAGCAGCTCGAAAGCGCGCGGATCGAGGCCAACAAGCAGACGCGATACCTCGAAATGGGCGTTCACCCGGTGGCGCCCGACCAGCCGACCTATCCGCGCAGTTTCGAAAACACGATCCTCGCGTTCCTGATCTTCGCGGGCATCTATCTGATGATCTCGCTGACCGCGTCGATCCTGCGTGAACAGGTGTCGGGATGAGACCCGCGCTCCTGCGCGAGGGCATGGCGTGAGCCAGGACGGCACCGTCACCCGGCCGCGGCCGTCGGGCGAATACGAGCCCGAATACCTGTTCGAGGGCAAGAAGCTGCGGGTTTCGGTCCGTGGCCCGCGCACGGACAAGCTGATGGTGAGCTTCGACTACTGGTCGCGGCACAAGCCGGGCTTCGGCCAGATCAACCGCCGCTCGCGCTATGCCGACCGGGGCTTCACCCATCTGCACCTGCATTGCCGGCAGAACGACTGGTTCCTCAACCGCGAGACCGAGGCGGCGCTCGACGTGATCGCGGCCTATGCGCAGGGGTTCGACAGTGCCGCGTGCATCGGCTTTTCGATGGGCGGCTACGGCACCATGCTGGTGAGCCGCGTCGTCGATTTCGACCGGGTGCTGATGGTTTCGCCGCATATCACCTTTTCCGAACATCAATACCCGCACGAGACCCGCTTTCCCGCCCATATCGGCAATCTCGGACGTGCGCTGAAGCTCAACGAACGGGTCGTTTCCGGTCCGCCGGCACGTGCCGCGGCGGCGGTGATCTACGACAGCCGAGTCGCGGGCGATCTCTACCACGCCGAGGCTGCGGGCGGCCGGTTCGCCCGTTTCGAACTGGTCGACCTCGCCGGCGGCGGCCACCCCGCGACCACCGCGTTGACCCGCGCCGGTCATTTCGAGCTGGTGCTCGACGCGATCACCGGCGAGAGGCTCGACATGGACCCGATCCGCGCCGCCCATGCCCGGGTTGCATCATGAAAACGCTTGCGCCCTAATGGGATTTCCGCCCACCCCGTTGAACTCAAACCGGATCCGACGATGCCTGTTCTACGTGTCTTGAGCCTCGCGCTCACCCTGGTGTTCCTCTTCGCCCCGGCCGCGCCGGTCAGCGCCCAGAACGGGACGATCACCACCGTCGAGGGCACGTCGACCGCGACGCGGGCCGAGGCCGATGCGGCGATTGCGACGCGCATCCGCGACATCCTGCACGAGCTCGACGGCTACGAGGACGTGACCGTGGTGGTCAAGGCGGGGATCGTCACCCTGCGGGGCACCACGCTCGACGCGAGCCTTGTCGACGATCTCGGCGCGCTGGTGAGCCGGGTCGAGGGGGTGGTGGCGATCGAGAACGAGGTGAGCCTGTCGACCTCGGTCTCGGACCGGCTCACCCCGGTCTGGGACCGGCTTGTCAGGCGCGCGCAGCAGACCGTCGCCTTTCTGCCGCTGATCGCGGTTGCCGCGGTGGCCTTTGCTGCCGTCACCTGGTTCGGCTTTGCGCTTGCACGCCGTCACCAGCCCTGGGACCGGCTCGCGCCCAATGCCTTCATTGCCGATATCTACCGCAACATAATGCGCATCCTCGCGGTGATCGCGGGGGTGGTGGTGGCGCTCGACATCCTCGGGGCGACGGCGCTCTTGTCCACCATCATGGGCGCGGCCGGGATCGTCGGGCTGGCCATCGGTTTCGCCGTCCGCGACACGGTGGAGAATTTCATCGCCTCGATCCTGCTCTCGATCCGCCAGCCGTTCCGCCCCAACGACGCGATCGAGATCGAGGGGGTCGAGGGCAAGGTGATCCGCCTCACGTCGCGCGCGACGATCCTGCTCAACTGGGACGGCAACCATGTGCGGATCCCGAATGCGACGGTCTACAAGTCGCGGATCCTGAACTACAGCCGCAACCCCGAGCGCCGCTTCAGCTTCGACATCGGGGTCGGCTACGGCACCGACCTGGCCGCCGCCAAGACGCTGGCGGAGGCGACGGTGGCGGCGCTGCCCTTCCTGCTGAAGACTCCGGCGGTCAATTCCTGGACCACGACGCTGAACGGGTCCGACATCGGCATGACTGTGGTCGGCTGGATCGACCAGACCGAGACCGACCTGCTCGCGGCCCGGTCCGAGGCAATCCGGCAGGTGCTTCTGGCCTTTGAACAGGCCGGGATCGAGATGCCGGAACCGACCTACCGGCTGCTCACCGCAGAGACCGGCGCCGCCCCGGCCGCCGCGCCTGCGCCTGCGAAGACGCCGGCTGCCGGTGCCGGTCCGGTGGGGGACGGAATCGAGGTGCAGGATGTGGCGGCGACCGCGGAACAGGAGCTCGAGAAGATGGTCAACGAAGAACGTGCGATGACCGAGGAGGACGACCTGCTCACCCTGGGCGAGCGTCGTGAGTAGAGCGGAAAAGGGTGTTTTTGGGCTTGCGGCGGCCGGAGGCTTTGGCTAGGAAAGCGCGCACCGTTGGGGTGTAGCCAAGTGGTAAGGCAGCGGTTTTTGGTACCGTGTACCGTAGGTTCGAATCCTACCACCCCAGCCATGTTTCAGAAAAATTGGAACAAAAACAATCGCTTAGCGATTTCGCCCTCGCGCGCGCGTGGACGCCGTCTGCGGGAGTTTCGACCCGCACCGGCGCCGACTCCCGACCGGGCCCAGCTCGGCGGCGCGGGGCCCATTCCAGGTTCGTCCATGGCGAGCGCCATTGCCCCGGTCGGCCCAACCTCCAAGAACGGCGTCGAAAAAAAAGTTTTTCCGGATCCAGAAGGACCAACCCACCTCCCCGTCAAAATAATGACGAGGCAGGAAATGCACCAGGTCCCGGAAACCCAGTTCGACCCGAAAGCCGGCGCGATGATCGCGGCAGAAATCATCCGCGGCGAGATCGCGCGTATGTCCATCGAGGTGGCCGACGACGCCGTCGATATCGACGATCGCATCGACGACCTTTCCGATGCGCTCCGCGAGATCCGGGCCGGGTTGCGGGCGCGCGACTACGACATGGTGCATCCGTTCCTCGCCGCGGCCTGCGCCCGCCTTGCCGTCCCGGTCCCCACCGAAATCGATGACGAGTATGCACGTGACCTTCTATCGACGCTGAAGGAACTGACCCGGATCGAGATCGACGTCTTCGAAGACGGCGAGAGCCCGGTCAAGGCGGGCATGAGCCTGCTCCAGCGCTATGGGATCCGCATGTCGCAGGGGAAGGTCCCGGCGCTCTTGCACCTGTCTGATGTCGTCGCCGAGGCGGTGAAAGGACAAACGAAGGAAATGCGGCGCAAGCTCGAAACGACGGCCGAGCTCGTCCAGGAATTTGCCGGCGATATCCCGATCGTGCGTCTGCCCTTCCTGATCGAAGATCTGATGCTCTGGATCAGCCGACTCCCCAAGACCCATGGCAAGACGGCCGGCGCCAACGGCCGGGGCGACATGATCGTGGAGCGGGTGCTGAAAGCGGATGAGATCCGGGAGGCCGACGAGACCGATGCGAAGGTGTATGCCGAGGCGGCCGCGCGGACAGATCTTTCCGACGCAGCGAAAAAGGCGGCCATCGTCGAGAAGCTCACGAAAAGGGTCACCCACACCAACCTCGAGCGGCACCTTGACCGACTGCACCAATTGATGCGTGTCGCCGAAGACCTGGGCTACACCGGCAAGACACGGTTGATCACCTACACGAAGCTCGCGCAGGTGATGACCGATTTCACGTTGCAGCAACGTGAGACCAATCCGCTGTTCCTGCGTGTCACGCAACCGAAGCTCCGGCTGCGCTGGAACAACCGGCGCCTCACCACGCTTCTGACGTCGCCCGTCTATCGGGGCTGTTCGACCGACAAGCGACGGGCGAACCCTGGCCGCATGATCTTCCGCGATGCCATCTATTGGGTGCCTTTGATCCTGATGACGATGGGCACGCGCGTCACGGAAGTGCTGCAACTCAAGGGTTCGGATCTCATCCTGCGTGACGGCGTCCTTTGCCTCAGCTTGAACTGGACCGCGGAGCAGGAAGGCAAGACCGTGACGGCGCAACGGATCGTGCCGATCCCGCAAATCCTCCTCGATCTCGGGTTCGTCGAGTGGATTCACTCGAAATGCAAGAATCCGAGCGACTTGCTCTTCCCGGAGGTCCACAATGGCGATCCCGACAAAGCCGCGGATATCCTCTCGAAGCGCTTGCTCACCGTCCGTCAGCGTCTGGGGATCTACGATTACAACGAAGACCTCTACGCGCTTCGCAAGACCCTTTCATCCGCGCTTTGGCGAGCCGGGGTCCCCCAGGAAGACAGACAGATGATCATCGGCCATATCTCGGACACGACGATCGGGCGTCATTACACCGACGCAGATATGCAGACGCTCAAGGCTCTTCTCGACCAAGCCGAACATGGTATCGTGGTCGAGTATTCCGAGAAACACCGGTTCCCGGTGGTTTCGAAGTGCACGTTGTCGTCCGGGGTTCCTGCCCGTGCCGAGGTGCTCCTCGACGAGCACGGTAACCTGGGTGCCGTTCGGATCATTCGTGAAGACACCGGAGCCCAAATCGTCGCTGCGGCTGTATCGAACTGCGATCTGCCGAAACTGCCGGACTGGGACGGCATGTTAGTCAAGCGCCGTGCCCTGGTGGCCGAGGCGGTGGCGGACGTGCTCGGGGACTATGACGTCGCGCCGCATTCAAACGAAGCCGTCCAGCGTGCCTACGAACACCTCCTGGCGCTCGCGGCGAAGACCAGCGATACGCGGGTTTCTGTCGCAAAAACTGATAGTGATGTGGTGGCTCGGCCACTGGCTTGCGTGACAGGGTGAAGTAGAATGACGGCAATCCAAAGAGGCCGGGGGTAGCAGTTTCTCGGGCTGAGAAAACACTCCACGTGGTCGGAGATCGAATTATCTGGCGGACCCATGGGGGTTCGATGTTCCAGACCAGAGGGTCATCTGAATGGATTTCGCCGAATCTTTTGACTTGGATCGTGTCCGGTCGCGTGCGGCAATGGTTTTCGCCCATGATTCTTCGCGCGATCGCCGTAGACATTTCCTACATCGCATTTCACTCTACCAATGCGAGAACGGGTTCGGGTCTGATCTGGCGAAAGGGTGTGGCTGTGAAGTTCCTGCGAGTGGCTTTTTTCTACGTCGTCTACTTCTGCGTCTGCATGATCGTGGTTGTAACGATGTTGGAGAACTGGCCTGCCGGCATGCAGATGCTGTTTTCGTTCGGCGTCCCGGGCATTCTGGTTTGGGTTCAGGAAAGGCGGCGTGCGGAACTGGCCGCCGCGAAGGTGGCGCTCCAACAACGGGTGCTTCAGGAAGAACTGGCAAAGGAAAAGCGTGCACGCCTATCGACGGCGGATTCACCGCCGGCAACCGACAGGTCCGCGCGGGTTGCGGCCGGCCCTTGGGACAACTTGGGGCTGTCACTGGCGGAGATTTCGGCAGCACCGGCCAAGGCGGCGTCGGAGCGAAACCGCGTAGATGAGCGGGGGAAAGCCCAGGGGAGCGGGGCAGAAACGGCCAAGCCCGCCAATCGAGCAAAGGGGTGGGTGCCCGCGGGCGAGAGCGTCGTCGTTGGCGGACGAAAAATCGGTGGGATGGTCTACGTCGGAGTTCCGCTGAGATCGGGTTCGCTCGGCTTCAACGGCAAGAGCCGTCCTTTTATCGACCCGTCTCTGCACGTTGCGAAGATCGGTTCGGACATCGACGGGGCGCACATGCCGTATTGGCCCGGCTATTCGGACATCCCGCCGATGTCGCGTGCCACCTATCTCGATTGGCTGGCCGGTGGGCGTGCCGACCCGTCCTACGATGTGGGCTACATGTTCCTCTACTTCTATGGGCTTGAGCGCAGGTTCCTGTTCGACAATACGTCCGAGGTTGAACGGCGCCAGATCCTTGCGGAGGCCATTCGGCTCCGGGATCTCTACCGCGACAACGGATCTGCCAGACGCTATCTCGGCGATTTCATCGAGGTGGCCAAGGTGTCGCTTGACGACGTGTCGATTCATGAACCGGTCCTCGAAAAGGTCGGCTGGGACGTTCCGCTCTCGATGAAGGTCGCTCTGGGCAGCACGATCGCCAAGGGCGAAGCATTGACGGCGAACCAGCTGCTTGGCTGGTTCTTGAACCATCCCGAAAGCCGCTTGCGCACGGCTGCCGAGCGATGCGGCGCCGAATTCAGAGCGCTTTTCCGTATCCGCTTCGATGCAAAGTTCGAAAACGGTTTGTCGGTCACGAGGCCGAGGAAGCTCCTGGAGGAAAGCTACCACGCGGCATCGGGGGAGTTCGACGTGGCTCTGACCCCGGAGATCAACGGGGCGCGGGTGCCCGACATCTCCGGCGTGCGAAAACCGATCGAGATCGCGCAGGAGATCGCCGACGAACTGATGGACGACCTCGACAAGTTCAGCCGCTACCTCGGACGAACTCCGGAAGGTCGGGGGAGCGTCGAGGCGCATGCCCTGTTACCGCGAGATCTCTGGACACTCTTTCCGTCGCACGAAATCGACGCCTTGCGGGACTGGGCCCGGGAGCGCTGCGAAACGGGCGGGTTGGTGCCCGTGGTCGATCTGATCGAACGCCTGGAAAACGAGACACCGCAGAAACTGGGTGCGCGTCGGTTGACCAATGCGGCCGATGCATTGGCCCGGGTCGGTTTCGGCTTCGCGCCGGATTCCCGGTTTTCACTACGGGCGCCGAAGGTGTCCGAACCTGTGGTTCTGTTCGAGCTCGGCGAAGGCGTCGACCGGCTGGAAGACGTGTCGGACGCTTGTCGCTCGGCGCAGATTGAACTCGCCCTCGGCGCATATGTCGCGCATGCCGACGGTGATGTCGCCGATGTCGAACGCGAAGCGCTCCATTCACAGCTCCAGAGCCGGCCGAACCTGAGCGCTATGGAGGCACGGCGTCTGCGCGCCGAACTCGACTGGATGTTGGCGGTGCCGCCCGACATGGCCCTTCTACGCCGCAACCTCAAAAATGTCGGCGCGGAACAGCAGGTGGCGATCCGGGCAGCGATTTCCGCTGCGGTTCACGCCGACGGCATCGTCCAAGCCGCCGAAGTCGCAGGGGTGGAGAAGCTCTACAAACTGCTCGATTTCGACCCGGCTCTGG
>JAGRMP010000225.1:0-2425 GCA_020441225.1 Maritimibacter sp.
ATCTCGCAGCACACGGTGGTCGACGAGCTGCACGCGGGTCGGCTCGTCACCCTCGACCTGCCCGGCCTGCCGATCGAACGCGCCTGGTATCTCATCACCCGCGCCGACGCCCCCCTCTCCCCCGCCGCCCAACGCATCCGCGCGCATATATCGGGGATGAAAGGGGCGTTCCTGCCGCAGTTGTGAGGGGGCGAACGGTGCAATAACTTGCCCGGTTGCGGTTTCAGCACTATTTGTGGCCTCGGAGAGTGCTATGCCCAAGTCGAAGACCAGCAAAGCGAATTGGACGGTCACGAAGTCCCGCAAGGGGGCTTCGGGTGAACTATATGTCCTGCGCGACAGCAAGACCGGGCAGTTCATCGAGGTCAGCCCGAAAAAGACGTCGTCGTCGGTGATTTCCAAAACCGTCTCGCGGCACGCATCCATGTTGGAACGTCTTGCCAAGCGGTAGGCGGCACTACCGGCTGACGTTGTCCGACGCGGTTCACGCACATGAGGAACAGATCCGTCTGTTCGGTGGCCGTCCCGGCATCCTGAGTGTTGACTCCGTGCTTTCGGCGATCGGACGCCCGTACTCCGGTTACCATCTTCGCATCCATTCCAAGGGGTCCGCGCTTCTTGAAAGCGTGATCGGCAACCATGGTTTTGTGGATGGCAACAAGCGAACCGCCGTCGTCTTGCTGTTTCTGCTCTACGAACGGAGTGGCTTCGAATTGGTGGGGCTTGGCGAAGAGGATTTCGATTTGGCCCTGGAGGAATTCGTGGTCGGAATTGCCGCGGGGCAGATGTCCCGTCCGGAGATCGAGGATTGGTTGCGTCCTCGCAGCGTCAGGGTGGCGTAGATTGCGGTCGCGCCAGCCGACTTGCGGGCCGATAACCTTTTCTGCCCATGCCGGGGGGCTGTCTTCGGTTTCCGTGTGTCAGATATGTGCGGCATTCCGCGTTGTCGCCCAGGTCTCATACTGCCTCGCCCGCACAAATAGCAGTTAGCACTATCATCATAAATATCAACACCTTGACACCCTGTGCGAGCTCGCACAAACCTCGCACACCCCGCGCCCGGCCTCTCTTCGACCCCTTCTTTGGTCTCAAAACACCTCGGGGGGTCACAGGGGGGCAGCGCCCCCCTCTCGGACAGGGCTGCGCGGCGCAGCCGCACCGTTGAATCCCGGCGTCAGCAACGGCCGCAAGAGCGCCATCGGATGGGCCCTCAGCGTCAGCCGCATCGCCACGTAATCCTCGACCACCTGCTGGCCGAGGCTCATCTCGGGAAGGGTCACCACGGGCTCGCGTCCTCCCTCGCCGTCGAGATCCCCGGCAAAGAGCGGCAGGGGTTTCTCGCCGGTGATCGCGCGGGCCTGCCACAGCGCCTCGCGCCGGGCCAGACCCAGCCCCGCGAACACATCCGCCTCGGCAAGACGGGTGAGCAGCCTGGGCCCGACCCCCGCCCGCCGCCAGACATCGCCGACCGCGAGGTAGCCGTTGCCGCGCGCGGCGGTGATCCAGCGCGCCTCCTCCTCGGCCATGCCCCGGATCTGGCGAAACCCGAGCCGGAGCGCGAGCCCGCCCTGCCCGTCGGGCTCCATCACGCTGTCCCAGTAGGAGGCGTTGATGTCGACCGGCCGCACCTCGACCCCATGATCGCGGGCGTCGCCGACGATCTGGGCGGGGGCGTAAAAGCCCATCGGCTGGGAGTTGAGCAGCGCGCAGGCGTAGATCCCGGGGTGGTGCCGCTTGAGCCAGGCGCTCGCATAGACCAGCAGCGCGAACGAGGCGGCGTGGCTTTCGGGGAAGCCGTAGGAGCCGAAGCCCTCGATCTGGCTGAAGCAGCGCGCGGCGAAATCCTCCTCGTAGCCGTTCGCCTTCATCCCGCGCATGAACCGGTCGCGGAAATCGCCGATATGGCCCAGCTTCTTGAAGGTGGCGAGCGCGCGGCGCAACCGGTCGGCCTCCTCCGGCGTAAAGCCCGCGCCGATGATCGCGATCTGCATCGCCTGTTCCTGGAACAGCGGCACCCCGAGGGTCTTGGACAGCACCGCGCCGAGCTCGTCCGAGGGAAAGCTCACCGCCTCCTCGCCGTTGCGCCGGCGGATGAACGGATGCACCATGTCGCCCTGGATCGGACCGGGGCGGATGATCGCCACCTGGATGACGAGGTCGTAGAACGAGCGCGGCTTCATCCGCGGCAGGAAGTTCATCTGCGCGCGGCTTTCCACCTGGAACACACCCACGCTGTCGGCGGCGCAGAGCATGTCATAGACCTCCGGATCCTCGGGCGGCAGGGTGGCGAGGGCGTAGTCGATCCGGTGGTGGGTCTCGATGAGGGCAAAGGCCTTGCGGATACAGGTCAGCATCCCCAGCGCCAGGATATCGACCTTGAGGATGCCCAGCGCGTCGATGTCGTCCTTGTCCCAGGAAATCACCG
>JAGRMP010000225.1:2434-9120 GCA_020441225.1 Maritimibacter sp.
CCATCGTCGCGTTTTCGACCGGCACGAGTTCGTCGAGCCGTCCTTCGGTGATGATGAAGCCGCCCACGTGCTGCGAGAGGTGGCGGGGAAAGCCCTGGATCTCATCGACCAGGTCCATCACCTGGGTGAGCCGCTTGTCGCGCGGGTCGAGCCCGATCTCGCGCAGCCGTTCGACCCGCTGGCCGCCGCCGCCCCAGCCCCAGACCTGCGAGGACATCGCCGAGATCGTGTCCTCGGTCAGCCCCATGGCGCGGCCCACTTCGCGGATCGCCCGCTTGCCGCGGTAGTGGATCACCGTGGCGCAGAGCCCGGCCCGGTGGCGGCCGTAGCGGGCGTAGATATGCTGGATCACCTCCTCGCGACGCTCGTGCTCGAAATCGACGTCGATATCGGGCGGCTCGTCGCGGGCCTCGGAGACGAAGCGCTCGAACACCATGGTGCCGATCTCGGGGCTCACCGAGGTCACGCCCAGCGCGTAGCACACGACCGAGTTCGCCGCCGAGCCCCGACCCTGGCAGAGAATCCCCCGCTCCCGTGCAAAGGCGACGATGTCGTGAACGGTGAGGAAATAGGGCTCGTAGTTGAGCTTGGCGATCAGGGCGAGCTCGTGGTCCATCATCCCCCGCACCCGCTCCGGCGCGCCCGAGGGGTAGCGCTCGGCAAGCCCTGCGCGGGCGAGGCGGGCGAGCCGGTCGGAGGGGGTCTCGCCGCCGGCGATCTCGGACGGGTATTCGTAGCGCAGCTCGTCGAGCGAGAAGGTGCAGCGCCCGGCGATCTCGCCCGCCCGATGCACCGCGGCTTCATGGCCTGCGAACACCATCAGCATCTCCGCCTCGGAGCGCAGCCGGCGCTCGGCGTTGGGCTGGGCGAGGCGGCCGAGATCGTCGACCCGCCGCCCGGTGCGGACCGCGGTGAGGACATCGACCAGCCGCCGCCGGCGGGCGTGGTGCATGATCGGCGCGCCGCTCGCCACGGGGTCGATCCCGAGGCGCGCGGCCAGGGCCACCTGCCGCTTGAACCGCTTTTCATCGGCCCCGTCGTAGCGCGGCGCCATGACCAGGGCGCAGGCGGGGCCGAAGGCGCGGATCAGCCGCCGCGCCCGCTCTTCCCAACCGTCTGGATGGTCGGGCGGGTGCAGCAACAGCTCCATTCCCGCCCCGTGCTCCAGCACATCGTCCAGCCGGATCAGCGCGGTCCCCTTGGGCGCACGCCGCCGGCCGAGGGTGATGAGCCGGGTGAGCCGCCCCCAGGCGGCGCGGTCGCGCGGCAGCGCGGTCACCGCAAGCCCCTCCTCGGTCACCAGCTTTGCGGCCGGGATCAGCCGCGGCACGGTGGTGATGTCGGCAGACGGGCCGGGCGGCAAACCTTCGGTCGCGGGCGGGCCGATCAGACCCTGTTCCGCCTCAAGTGCGCGCCTTTCCTCCACCACTCGGCCGATCTCGCGCGCCGCGCTATGGGCCCGCACGATGCCCGCGACCGAGTTTTCATCGGCCACGGCCAGCGCCGGCATCGACATGAAGGCCGCCCGCTGGATGTATTCCTGCGGGTGCGACCCCCCGGTGAGGAAGGTGAAATTGGAGGTGGCGGACAGCTCTACGAACATGGCGAATCGGGAGTATATTCACCTTTTGTTCTCATTTGGAGTCCTGTCGTCGCCTACCCCCGCAAACGGTCAGTTTGTGTCACAGCGCCCGGCGGCGAGGCAGCGGGTCAGGGTACGTTCCTCGGCCGCGGTCGGATCCGGGAAGAGCACGGTCGGGCAGGCGCCGACATCGACGGTGAGCCCGGCGCTCCGGTGCTCGACGAAGACGAGGTAGCTCTGCCCCGGGATCACCGAGCCGCACCACGACGCCGCGCAGCTCACGTCGAGCCGCACCGGCTGCGCATAGGCCGCGTCGAACCCCGTGGTCGACAGCGCCCGGCCCGCGAGCCGCGCGGAGACCACCGCGCCCTTGGCGTCGGACGTGCCGCCCTGCGGGAGCTGGCTGGCGTCGAAAGCGAAGCTGCCGACCACCACGCTATAGGCGCTCGACGCGGCCGCGGCCCGGTCGAAGGCCTGTTCGGGGCTCCAGGGCGCGCAGGAGAGCGCCAGTGCAGAAACAGGCTCTAACGCGGCGCAAAACGCCAGTGCAAATGCGATCTGTTTCATATCTTCGGTCCGAATTCTTCGAGCACGCGGGCGTAGACGTCGCGCTTGAACGGCACGATCCGTTCCAGCATATCGCCCGGCGCGATCCAGCGCCATTCGCGAAATTCGGGGTGTTCGGTCTCGATCGTGATCTGGTCGTCCCGCCCATGGAAGCGCAGCAGGAACCAGCGCTGTTTCTGGCCCCGGTAACGGCCCTTCCAGATCCGCGGCACGACCTCGACCGGCAGCTCGTAGGTGACCCAATCGGAAAGCTTGGCCTCGACCGTCACCAGATCGGGGCCGACGCCGATCTCTTCCTCGAGCTCGCGCAGCGCGGCGGCGCGTGGCTTTTCGCCCTTGTCGATCCCGCCCTGCGGCATCTGCCAGGCGGTTTCGCCGGTGCCGAGCCGCATCGCGTCGAGCCGCTGGCCGACCCAGACCTTGCCGTCGGCGTTGGCGAGCATGATGCCCACATTCTTGCGGTAGGGCAGTTTGGCGATCTCGTCCGGGGTCATCTGGCCTTCCTCGTAAACGCTCAGCCGTTGTGGACCGTGGCCCAGTCCCCGCGCAAGGGGGCGGTGTCGTAGATGATGGTAAGCTTGGCGAAAGCGTCACGCGCCGGGGTCAGCTCGATCACGTCGACCACTTCGAAATTGACCACCTTGCCATCGGCCAGCGTCCAGCCGTAGCGGAAATGCAGCGCCACCGCGCCGCCGGTGTCGGAGCTGTCGAAAATGTTGAGCAGCTCGGTGTTCGAGGCTTCGGTATCGGCGAACAGCGCGGCGTAGAAATCACGCGCCGGCTGGGTGCCGTAGAGCGGCGAGACGACCTCGGCCCCGGGCGCGAACAGCGCCAGTACAGCGTCGAGATCGCCCGCATCCAGCCCGGCGAGGTAGGCGTTGCAAAGCGCGGTGACGGACATGATACCCCTCCTTTCGGCACAATCGCGCGGAACCTGTCACACATGTCCGGGCGTGTCATCGGCTATTCGCCCGCGGCAGCCGCCCACCGATTGCTCCCGGAGGCGCAGAGGACTAGTAAGGAGCCGACAGCAAATGGAGCCTGCCTCATGTCCACGCCCAAGCCCGTCGTCCTGTGCATCCTCGATGGTTTCGGAATTCGCGAAGAGCGCGAAAACAACGCGGTGAAACTCGCGAACAAACCGAATTTCGACAGACTGATCGCCACCTGCCCGCATGCGACGCTCAAGACCGATGGCCGCGCAGTGGGGCTGCCGGACGGGCAGATGGGCAATTCCGAGGTGGGTCACACCAATATCGGCGCCGGGCGCGTGGTGGCGATGGACCTCGGGCAGATCGACCTTTCGATCGAGGACGGCGATTTTCCCAATGAGGCGGCGCTCCAGAAATTCATCGCCGACGTCAAGAAAGCGGGGGGCGACGCGCATCTGTTCGGGCTCACCAGCCCCGGTGGCGTGCATGCGCACCAAGACCATATCGTCGCCGCCGCCAAGGCGATCACGGCGGCGGGCGTGTCGGTGAAGATCCACGCGCTGACCGACGGGCGCGACGTGCCGCCGAAATCGGCGCGGGAAACGCTGGCCAAGTTCCAGGCCGATCTGCCCGAGGGCGCCGAGGTGGTCACGGTGATCGGGCGGTATTTCGCGATGGACCGCGACAACCGCTGGGAACGGGTGCAACGTGCCTACGACGCGATGGTCAAGGCGATGGGCGAGACGGCGAAGAGCGTCGACGAGGCGGTGGCCAAGGCCTACGAGCGCGGCGAGACCGACGAATTTATCCAGCCCACGGTGATCGAGGGGCACACCGGGATCCACGACAAGGACGGGGTGTTCTGCATCAACTTCCGCGCCGACCGGGCGCGCGAGATCCTGCGCGCCATCGGCGAGCCGGGCTTTGCCGAGTTCGACGTGGGCACGCGACCCAAGCTCTCGGGGCTGCTGGGGATGGTGGAATATTCGACCCGGCACAACGAATACATGACCACGGTGTTTCCGCCGCGCGACATCGTCAACACGCTGGGGAGCTGGGTCGCGCAAAAGGGGCTGAGGCAGTTCCGCCTCGCCGAGACCGAGAAATACCCCCATGTCACCTTCTTCCTCAACGGCGGCAAGGAAGAGCCGGAGGAAGGCGAAGACCGCTACATGGCGCCCTCGCCCAAGGTGGCGACCTATGACCTGCAGCCGGAGATGAGCGCGGCGGAGGTGGGCGACAAGCTCGTCGAGGCGATCGAAAAGCAATATGACCTGATCGTCATCAACTTTGCCAACCCCGACATGGTCGGCCATACCGGCGTGCTCGAAGCCGCGATCAAGGCAGTGGAAACCGTCGATACCCAGCTCGGACGTGCCATCGCGGCGCTGGAAAAGGTGGGCGGTGCGGTGATTGTCACCGCGGACCACGGCAATTGCGAAACCATGGTCGATCCGGTGACCGGCGGCCCGCACACCGCGCATACCACCAACCTGGTGCCGGTGGTGATGTACGGGGGACCCGAGGGCGTGAGCCTGCGCGACGGCAAGCTGAGCGACCTTGCGCCCTCGCTGCTCGAGCTCATGGGGCTGGAGCAGCCCGAAGAGATGACCGGCGAGAGCCTGATCGTCCATTGATACGGACCACCGTCTTTGCGGGGCTTGTCGGGCTTGCCCTGGGTCTTGCTTGTGGACTTGCACCCCGGGACGCGGCGGCGCAAGCCGAGGCTTCCAGCGGGGCCGAAGCCGCGATGCAGGCGCTGCGCGCCGCGGCGACCGCGCTCGAGGAGGCCGAGGGTGCCCGCGACCGGGTGGCGGCGCTGACCGAGACGGTGCGCGCCTACGAGGCCGGGCTTGCAGCGCTGCGCGAAGGGTTGCGCCAGGCCTCGATCCGCGAACGGGCGATCGAGGGCGTGTTTGTCGCCGAAAGCGACCGGCTCGCGCGGTTGCTCGGCGTGCTGCAGACGATCCAGGCGGCGCCCGAAACCAGCCTGCTCCTGCATCCGCAGGGACCCGTGGGCACGGTGCGTACGGGGATGATCCTGGCCGATGTCACCCCCGCGCTCGCCCGGGAGGCGGCGGATCTGCGCCGCCAGCTCGAAGAGGTCGCCACGCTGAGGACGGTGCAGGAAGCCGCTCTGGAGACGCTCGAAGACGGGCTGAACGGGGTCCAGCGTGCCCGCACCGCGCTGTCGTTGGCGGTGGCGAACCGGACCGATCTGCCCAAGCGGCTGGTGACCGACCCGGAGGCGATGGAAAACTTGGTGAGTTCGGCGGATACGCTGGAAAGCTTCGCCGGCGGGTTGCTGAGCACGGCGCTGGTCGACAGCTCGGTTGCCGTGGACAGCGCCGACTTTGACGCCGCCAAGGGCCGGCTTGAACTGCCGGCGCTCGGCCGGGTGATCCGCCGCGCGGGCGAGGCCGATGCCGCGGGCGTGCGCCGGCCGGGCTGGGTGGTCGCGACACGGCCGCTCACCCTCGTCACCACGCCCTGGCCCGCGACCATCCGCTACCTCGGTCCGCTGCTCGATTACGGCGAGGTTGCGGTGCTGGAACCGGGCGAGGGCTATTTCCTGATCCTCGCCGGGCTCGGCCAGCTATACGGCAAGGTCGGCGAGGTTTTGCCCAAGGGCGCCCCTGTGGGGTTGATGGGCGGCGCGGCCGTGGCCCCGGATCAACCCTTTTTGATCGCGGGGACGGAAGGTGGTGGCGCCGAGGCCACGGAAACGCTTTATATAGAGCTCAGACGGAACGGAGAGCCTCTGGACCCGGGTGACTGGTTCAACGAGGCCGATTGAGAAAGAGATCCGGTAACGACATGAAGAACTTCCTGATGGCCGCGACGGGCGGCATCCTCGCCGGCGCGGTGCTGACGACACAGATCGCCGGGCCGCTGATTGCCCAGGACTCTGGCCGCAGCGCCTCCGTCTACCAGCAGCTCGACCTGTTCGGCGACGTGTTCGAGCGCATCCGCCAGAACTATGTCGAAGAGGTCGAGCCCGAGGAGCTGATCCAGGCCGCGATCAACGGCATGCTGATCTCGCTCGACCCGCATTCGAGCTACCTGCCGCCCGAAGACGCCGCCGACATGCGGGTGCAGACCCGCGGTGCCTTCGGGGGGCTCGGGATCGAGGTGACCCAGGAAGAGGGCTTCGTGAAGGTCGTCTCGCCGATGGACGGCACGCCGGCGGACGATGCCGGGATGCAGGCGGGCGATTTCATCACCCATGTCGACGGCGAAAGCCTCTTGGGCCTTACCGTTGACGAGGCGGTGGACCTGATGCGCGGGCCGGTCGGGTCCGAGATCGTCATCACCGTGGTGCGCGAAGGGGTCGACGAACCGTTCGACGTCTCGATCATCCGCGACACGATCAAACTCACCGCCGCCACCGTCCGCTCGGTCGGCAACACCGTGGTGATCCGAATCATCACCTTCAACGACCAGACCTATCCCAACGTCGCAGACGGCTTTGCCGCGACGGTCGAAGAGCTTGGGGGGATGGAGAATGTCGAGGGCGTCGTGCTCGATCTGCGCAACAACCCCGGCGGGCTCCTGAACCAGGCGATCGCGGTCTCCGACGCCTTCCTCGAGGCGGGCGAGATCGT
>JAGRMP010000225.1:9208-9887 GCA_020441225.1 Maritimibacter sp.
GGGGGCTCGGCCTCGGCGTCGGAGATCGTCGCGGGCGCGCTGCAGGATCACCGCCGCGCCGTGGTCGTCGGCACCAAGAGCTTCGGCAAGGGTTCTGTGCAGACGGTGATGCCGCTCAGGGGCGACGGCGCGATGCGCCTCACCACCGCGCGCTACTACACCCCCTCGGGCCGGTCGATCCAGGCGCTGGGCGTGAGCCCGGACATCGTCGTCGAACAGCCGAAACCGGTGCCCGGCGAGACGGAAGAAGAAGACAATGGCCGTCCCGCCCGCACCGAGGCGGACCTGCGCGGCAGCCTCGACAACGACAGCCTGACCGAGGATCAGATCAAGCTGATCGAGGAAGAGCGCGCCGCCGCCGAAGAGGCCGCGCAACTGCGCGACGAGGACTTCCAGCTCAGCTACGCGGTCGATCTCATCAAGGGGCTCTCGACCATCGCGCTCGCCGGCCAGCAGTAAGCGGACCCGTTGGACGGAACATGACCCGGCCGGAGCTTCCGGCCGGGTTTTTCATGCGAGACGCCCGTTTGCGGGGCCCAGGGGCGGTGCGCCGCCGGGGTCTGGATCGCTTGCGACGACCGCAAAGGGTTAACCAAACGCTAACAACTGAAATCTACAACTTACTGATTTTACTGCGAAACCATGCGCGGCAAAGGTCTACTCCCCTAGGGGACTAGGG
>JAGRMP010000226.1 GCA_020441225.1 Maritimibacter sp.
GCGCGGTCCGGTTCGAGATCTCCCGCCCCGCCTGGGTGATTTCCTGCAATTGCTCGATCTGCCGGCGCTACGCCACGCTCTGGGCGCATTGTCCGCCGAACGAAGGGCGGCTGCTCGCGGGGGCGGGGGCCACCACGGCCTATGTCTGGGGCGACCGGCTGATCGAGTTTCACTTCTGCACGACCTGCGGGGTCACCACGCATTATCAAGGCACGGATGGCGGGCGGGTGTCGTTCAACCTGCGGCTGGCCGACGACCCGGCGCAGGTGGAGGATATCCGGGTACGGCATTTCGATGGCGCAGGCAGCTGGGCGTTTCTCGACTGAGCGGTGCCGCGGGTATCCGCATCGATGTTCTTTGGCAATCAATGCATTGCCGAATTTTTTCCGGACATTTTCGGCGGGCCCTGGCAACGGCCTGATCGAGGGCCGCGGCGGCTACCTGCGTGCCGCCTTGCGCTGCTCATGGGCGTCGATCATGCGGATGATCCAGGGAATGTTGGGCATGAACAGGAAGATCCGGGTGAGCTGGAAGGCGGTCACCAGGGCAAGGTCGATGCCCAGGAACTTGGCCGTCAGCGCCATTTCGGTGACGCCGCCCGGCGCGGCGCCCAGGACCAGCACTTCCCAGGGCTGGCCGGCCAGCCGGGCAATCGCGACCGCGACGCCGGAGATGAGGCCCAGCAATATCAGCGTGCTCGCGACGGTCGCGAACAGCTGGCGCTTCTGGTTGACGAAGAGCTCGTGCCGGAAGGTGCTGCCAAGCCAGGTCCCGAGCACGATCTGGGCGAGCGACAGGACCTCGCCCGGGAAGGCGGTCGGGTGAAATCCGATGGCGCTGGCGGCTGCTGAAAAGGTCAGCGGGCCCAGGAAATACGGGTTCGACAGGCGCAGGCGCCTGAACAGCAGCGCCCCGGCGATCGCCAGGAGCGCGAGGAACCCGTTGCCGAGCGGATCGAAAGCGCCGCCGCGGAGGATGCCGGTGCGGTCGGGCCAGCCATCCAGCGCGAAGACCGCGACCGGCACGAGGATCACCACGGCAGCGATGCGGGTGGTCTGCGCAAGGATGACCGGTGCCGGGTCGCAGCCATGCCGTTCGGCCATGATCGCGGCCTCGACGGGGCTGGTCGGAAAGGTTGAGAGAAAGGCCTGTGACGGGCGCATCCCCGTGGTTCGTGCCATGATCATGGCGAGTGCCCCGGCGCAGGCGGCCGAGGCCAGCGCGGTCCCGATCATCACCGGGGCGAGGGTCAGGAGCGCCGCCAGCGCGGCGGGCGTGAAGGCCAGGCCCACCTGCGCGGCAATGGTCATCTGACCGAGCGGGCGGGTCTTGACCGGGACGGTCACCTTGAGCAGGCCCGAGATCGACAGGGTTGCCGACAGGACAAGGGGCCCGATCATCCACGGCAGCGGAATGCCCAAAGCGGCAAAGACCCAGCCGGCGAAGGCGGCCAGGACGTAGAGTGACGACAGGGAAAGCAGGGTGTGGATGCGCGGCGACAAGACGATGTCCTTGGTCGTGTGAGATGTGGCGAAGGCGCGGCGGCTTCGGGTCGCGCATGCGGGTCACCGGGTGCAGGCGGCCCCGGACCGACGGGTCATTGTGTCACGCCGTGCCCGGCAGGCCCCGGACGGGAACGGGTTTGCCGGCATCGTCGAGCGCGACGAAGACGAAATTCGCCTCGGTCACCTTTTCGCTCGCGCGCGTTTCGCGCGGGCGGCGCCAGGCCCCGACATGGATCGTCATCGAGGTTTTCCCGACCCTGGTCAGCGACGCGTAGAGCGATACCTCGTCGCCGACCTTGACCGGCCGGTGAAAGATCATGCCATCGACTGCGATCGTTGCGCTGCGTCCACCTGAGGTGAACGTGGCGACCGCCCCGGCGGCGAGGTCCATCTGGCTCATCAGCCAGCCGCCGAAGATGTCGCACGCCGGGTTGGTGTCCGCCGGCATGGCGATGGTGCGAATGGTCGGGTTGCCGGTCGGCGGTTGGTCTGCGCCACCCATGAGAGGTATCCTTTGCCTGGCCGGACGCCGCCCAGCGATCTGTCCTGACGGGGTTTCCTGGTCTCAGCATAGGGGATCCGAGGCTGGTCTGAACCCAACCAATGGTTTGGTCACGCCAAACCGGCTGCTCTGTATACCCGACGCCAACCGCCGGTTTGTGGCGATTGCGGAAGATTGCGGAAAAGGGGATGTGCATGGCTGTCGTGACCGTCGAGGTAAAGGAGGGGCTCGGTTGGGTCACCATCGACAATCCCCCGGTCAATGCCCTGGGCCGCGCCGTGCGGCAGGGGCTGCTGGATGCGGTGGCCGAGCTGCAGACCGCGGATGTGCGGGCCGTGGTGTTGACCGGCGCCGGTCGTGCGTTCGTGGCCGGGGCGGACATCCGCGAGCTCGGGCAAACGCCGGTCGCGCCGTTCCTGCCCGATGTGCTGGCGGCGATTGCCGCTGCCGGGGTGCCGTGGGTCGCGGCCCTGGGCGGCATGGCGCTCGGCGGCGGTCTGGAGGTGGCGATGGCCTGCCACGCAAGGATCGCGGTGCCCGAGGCCAAGCTCGGGCTGCCGGAGGTCAATATCGGGATCATCCCCGGGTCCGGCGGCACGGTCCGCCTGCCGCGCCTGGTGCCGATGGCGACAGCGATCAAGCTGGTCACCGGCGGCAAACCGATCGGCGCACAGGCCGCGCTGGACGCCGGGTTGATCGACCGCCTCGCCGCAAGCGATCTGCAGGCTGAGGCGGCGGCGCTGGCGAACGAGCTGGCGGCGACGGGCCGGCCGGTTGCCGCGCTGGAGCGGGACCTGGTGCCGGGCGAGCCGATAGACTGGGATGCGCAGGAAGCCCAGCTGCGCAAGCGCAGCCGCGGCGCCTCGGCCCCGCTCGAAGCGCTCGCATCGCTGAAATGCGCCGCCACGGAGCCTGTCGATGTGGCGCTCGCCGGTGAACGGGAGCGCTTCCTGCGGCTGTCGGCATCGGACGAGGCGGCGGCGCTGCGGCACGTGTTCTTTGCCGAGCGTGGTGCGGGTCAGGCTCTGAAACAGGCCGAGGCCGCGCCCGCGGATCTGTCGCGTGTGGGCGTGATCGGCGGTGGCGCGATGGGCGCGGGGATCGCGACGGCGCTTCTGCTGGCCGGATCGCAGGTGCGCCTCATCGAGCGCGACACCGCCGCCGCCGAGGCCGCAAGGACCCGCGTCGCCGAGACCCTCGCGGCCAGCGTCAAACGTGGCGCCGTCACCGAGGCCAAGGGCGACGCTGCGCTCGCCCGGCTGAGCACCGATACCGACTACGCCGCGTTGACGGGCTGCCCGCTGGTCATCGAGGCGGTGTTCGAGGACATGGGGGTGAAGCGCGACGTTTTCGCCAAGCTGGACGCGGTGATGCCGGCGGAGGCGATCCTTGCAACCAACACTTCCTATCTCGACGTGAACCTGCTGGCGCAGACGACAAAGGATCCGTCGCGCATTCTGGGGCTGCATTTCTTTTCGCCCGCGCATGTGATGAAGCTGCTCGAAGTGGTGCGCGGCGAGGCCACCGGCGCGCGGGCGCTTGCGACGGGCGGCGCGCTCGCCAAGCTCCTGCGCAAGATCCCGGTGGTCGCGGGCGTCTGCGACGGGTTCATCGGCAACCGGATCATGGCGGCCTACCGGCGCGACTGCGAATTCATGCTGGAAGATGGCGCGCTCCCGCATCAGATCGACGCCGCGATGCAGGGCTTCGGCTTTGCCATGGGGATCTATGCGGTTCAGGACATGAGCGGGCTGGATATCGCCTGGGCGCAGCGCAAGGCGCGCGCCCCGCTGCGCGCCCCGGGCGAGCGCTATGCCCATATCGCCGACCGGCTGTGCGAAGCCGGGCGCCTGGGGCGCAAGACCGGCAAGGGGTGGTACGACTACGCCTCCGGCAAGGCCGAGATCGACCCGGAGGTCACACGGATCATCGAAGCGCAAAGCGCAAGGGCAGGCCGGACGCGCCGGACCTTCACGGATACGGAAATCATCACCCGCATCCTGACCACCATGCAGCGCGAGGGGCAGGCGGTGCTCGACGAAGGCATCGCAGAGGGGCCCGACGACATCGACGTGGTGATGATCACCGGTTACGGGTTCCCGCGCCACAGGGGCGGTCCGATGTACATGGCGCGCAGCGACGGCTGACCGGTCTCCCGCCCGGATCGAGGGCGGGACCGGAGACGCGACCGGGGACGGGACCGGGGACGGGACTGGGGACGCGACCGGGGACGGGACCGGGGACGGGACTGGGGACGGGCGCGCGGTCAAGGCCAATCCCAGGTGTACACAGGGCAAACAATTACTCAGTTCACGGAACGGATCCCGATTTGGGAGAATGACGCCAAGGAGAATGCCGTGGCCCGAGATCGGGTCTGTCGAGGGAGGACCACATGGAAGACCACAAGAAAGCCCTTGGATGGCGGCTGCGCTGGGACGTGGTGCGCGGCGCTCTGCCGGTGCTGGACCTGGTGGGCTGCGCCGCCCTTCTGGTCGTGTTCTGGCGGTACTATGCGCAGGCATCCGCCCTGCCGGCACCGCTCAACCAGATCGATATCGGTGCGGGCGGCTTTCCGACCCTGCTGGCGCTGGCGACCCTGATCGCCATCGTCGCCGTGGCTATCGCCGCCGTCGTCCGCATGCTCGATCCGGTGCCGGTCACCTGGGTGTCGATCCGGCGGCCGCTTTTCGTTCTGGCGACGGTCGGGCTCCTGGTCCTGCAATCGATCTATTTCGAGGCATGGGGCGCGTTGCCGAGCGTGTTGATCTTTTCGCTGCTCACGATGCTGGCCTGCGGCGAACGCCGCCCGCTCCACCTGATCGGCGTGCCGCTCGCCCTGGCGGCCTTCATCTACGTCGTTTTCAACCTGACGCTCGACGTCAACCTGCCCTGAGGACCCAGACATGTTTGAGAGCCTTGCAATCGGTTTTTCCGCTTTCGGCGATCCAATGGTCTGGTTCGCCCTCGTGTTCGGCGCCCTGGCGGGCTACCTGATCGGCGCCATTCCCGGCCTCGGTCCCAGCCTCGGTGTCG
The DNA here is from genome assembly GCA_020441225.1 of Maritimibacter sp. The sequence continues at coordinate 5,041 of JAGRMP010000226.1, forward strand.
CGCTGCTGATCCCGTTTACCTATGGCATGGACCCGGTGGTCTCCATCGTCGGCCTGGTCGCGCTCTATGCTGCGGCGGAATACGGCGGGGCGATCACCGCGATCCTGATCAACTCGCCGGGCACGGCGGCGGCGGTGGCGACATCCTGGGACGGCTACCCGCTCACGCAGCAGGGCCGCACCGGCGAGGCGCTGACCGTCTCGATCCTGTCCTCCGGCGCCGGCATCTTCATCTCGACGCTGTTCCTGATCGTCACCGCGGTGCCGCTGTCGGAATTCGCGCTGCGCTTCGGTCCCGGGGAATACTTCGCCCTTGCGCTCGTCGGCCTGAGCCTCGTGGCCGGGCTGTCGGACGGGTCGCCTCTGAAGGGCACGGTCGCGATGGGGATCGGCCTTGCGCTGGCCACCATCGGGCTCGACGTGCAGACCGGTACACCGCGCTTCACGATGGGGAACCCGGAGTTTTTCGAGGGCCTGCCGCTGGTGCCCGTGCTCCTGGGGCTCTACGCCCTGTCGGAAGTCCTGTTCATGATCGAGGACGGCCCGTCGGAAAAAGTGAAAAGCGCGCCCATCGGCGGGCTGCTGGCGCTGCCGGTCAAGTCCATCCTCGGGCTGAAAACGGCGATCCTGCGCAGCTCCGTGCTGGGCTACGTGATCGGCGTGATCCCGGGCGCCGGTGCCTCGATCGCCTCCTTCGTGTCCTACGCGGTGTCCAAGCGGATGTCGAAAATGCCCGAGAAATTCGGGAAGGGATCGCTGGAAGGGGTCGCTTCGTCCGAGGCGGCGAACAATTCGGCCGTGGCCGGGGCCATGGCGCCGCTGCTGGCGCTCGGCATTCCGGGGTCTCCGACGACGGCGATCATGATCGGGGCCCTCATGGTGCAAGGCATTCAGCCGGGGCCGCTGCTGTTCACCAAATCGCCGGAGATCCCCTATACCATCTTCGCGTCGCTCTGGATCGGCGTCCCGATCATGGTCCTGATCGGTTTGGCCGGGGCCAAGATCTGGGCGCGCGTCGCCAATATCCCGCGTCCCGCAATCGCGGCGATCGTGGCGGGGATCTGTTATGTCGGGGCCTATGCATCGCATACCACGATGTTCCCGGTCCACGTGATGACGGCGTTCGGCATTCTGGGTTACGTGCTGCGCAAGCTGCAGATCCCGCTGGCCCCGATCATCCTCGCGCTGGTCCTGGGCGAGATGATGGAAACCAATTTCCGCCGTGCGCTGATCTCGAACAAGGGCGAGTGGGACATCTTCTACACCTCGCCGATGACCGTGATCCTGATCCTGGTCGCCATCCTGGCCTTTGTCCTGCCCGGCCTGTCGCAACTGCGCGCACGCCGCGCCAAGGCCAGGGCGCTTTGACCAAGTTTCAGGGCTCCGTTGCCTGACTAACCCTCAGTTCACTTGGGCAACGGGACCACGGACACTGAACCAGTGCGAAAGCGCTACGATTTTGAAGACTGCTATGGGAGGAACAAATGGCAATCTCTAACCTCAAGAAAATGATGCTGGGCATGACCTGCGCCGCGACGCTGGCGCTCGGGTGGACCCAGGGTGCCGCGGCCGAAGACTGGGCGCCGGAAGGCCCTGTCGAGTTCGTCCTTCACACCAAGCCCGGCGGCGGCGTGGACGTGTTCAGCCGCACCCTGGCCAAGGAGCTGGAGCCGGTCATCGGCCAGTCGATCGTCGTGGTCAACGCGCCGGGTGGCGGTGGCGCCACGCAGATGGCGAAGATGCGTGTGGCCAAGCCCGACGGCCTGACCCTGGGCGTCAACACGGTCACCCATTTCACCGGGATGCTGACCAACCTGCGCGGCACCTTCTCGCCCGACGATTTCGAATGGATCGCCCTGGCGCAGATCGACCCGATCCTGTTCTTCGTCGCCAAGGACTCGGAGTTGAACTCGATCACCGATCTGGTCGAACTCGCCAAGACGAACGGCGGCGAGATCAATATCGGCGGATTCGGCCCGGTCGGCTCGATGCAGAACATCGGCATGACCATGCTGGAAGAAGCCGCAGGCGTGAAATTCAACTGGGTCGCGTTCGAAAGCACCCCCGACATCATCGCCTCGGTTCTGGGCGGTCACGTGGATGTGGGTGTCTCCAACCTCGGACCGGCGCTGACGTTCTTCGAGGCGGACCGGCTGAAGGGCCTCGGTGTTCTGGGCGAAAAGCGCCTGGGCACGCTGCCGGATGTGCAGACCTTTGGCGAGCAGGGCTATGACGTCGATACCAACTGGCTTCAGGTCCGCGGCGTCTTCGGTCCCAAGGGGATGCCGGTCGAGCTGCAGCAGCAGATCGCCGATGCCATCCACAAGGCGATGGCGACCGACAGCTACCAGACCTACGCCCGCGCGGCGGGTGTGGAAGACAGCGATTTCGGTCCGGCCGAGTATTCGGCCTTCGTCAAGAACCTGACGGCGCTCGCCGAAGAACAGCTTTCTGCTGCAGGTCTCATCACGAACTGAGCCACACATTCCTCCGCCCGGGCACCCGGGCGGCGCCCCCCCCCCTGGAGCGAACGGGAAAACGACATGTCTCGCGCATTCACCGGCCTCACCGTCATCGACACGACCCATGTCCTGGCCGGACCCTATGCAAGCTATCAGATGGCCTTGCTGGGCGCCGAGGTGATCAAGCTCGAGGCCCCGAAGGACCCCGATCAGGCGCGGTTCAACGGCACGGACCGCGATCTGGTGCGCGCGGCGATGGGCACGGCATTTCTGGCGCAGGGGGCGGGCAAGAAGGCGCTGGCCCTGGATCTCAAATCCGAAGCGGGGCGCGACGCCCTGCTGCGACTGGCCGAGACGGCGGACGTCTTCGTCGAAAACTACCGTCCCGGGGCGTTCGAGGACCTTGGCCTCGGGTACGAAGACCTCGCCGCCGTCAATCCCCGCCTGATCTATTGTTCGGTGTCCGCCTTTGGCGCCACCGGGCCGCGCGCGCACCAGACCGGATACGACAACGTGATCCAGGCCTTCTCCGGCATCATGGACATGACCGGGCACGGCGACGACCGCCCGCTGAAATGCGGCGCGCCGGTGGTCGATTATGCAACCGGGCTGACCGCGGCCTTTGCGATTTCCGCCGCGCTGTTCCAGCGCGAGCGCAGCGGCCGGGGGCAGAAGATCGACGTGTCGATGCTGGACGTCGCGATGACGCTGATGTCCGCCCCGGCGACGGATTTCCTCTGGACCGGCAAACACCCGAGAGCGAAAGGCAATTCCTACGCCTTTGCCACGCTGGGCCTGTACCAGGCCGCCGACGGGCCGCTGATGATCGCCGCGTCGAACCTGCGCCAGCAGCGGCGGTTGTGGATCGGTCTCGGCCGCGAGGATCTGGTCAAATCCGACAACCTTTCCCGCATCGATGACTACAGGACCGAGCACACGGTGCTGGCCTCGATCATCGAAACCATGCCGGCCGCCTACTGGGAAACCTTCTTCACCGAGCGGCGTGTGCCTGCGGCCCGCATCCGCCGCCTCGAAGAGGCGCTGGGGGACCCGCAGGCCGAGGCCCGCGCGCAGTTTCTGCACCTCGCGGACCCGAGTGGCCGGCTGGACGGGCTTCAGGTGCCGTCGGTGGCGTTCCGGATGTCGGGGTCCGAAACCGGGGTCAGCCTGCCGCCGCAACCGGTGGGCGCGCAGACGTCCGAGATCCTGCGTTCGGTCGGGCTTGGGGATGACGAGATCGAGGCGCTGTGCCTCGCCGGTCTGGCGCTGCAGGCGCCTGAGCTGACCTTGGGGGAAACGGTGGGACGATGACGCGCGCAATCGAAAGGCTGGCCGACCTTGGCGCCGGATGGCTGGAGAACCCCATCGGCGACGACGTCCGCGACGCGGTGCACTGCGCGACGCTGGACTGGTTCGCCACGACCCTGCCGGGCACGTTGCAAACGCCGGCGATGCTGCTGGCAGCCAGCGGGCTGGGCCGCGCGGGTGGCAATGCCTGGTGCTATACCGGCGAGCGGCGGCTCGATCCGCGCAGTGCGGCCTTCATCAACGGCTCGGCCAGCCACACGGTGGAATTCGACGACATCTTTCGCGACGGCGGCTATCACCCGGGATCGCCCACCTTCGCCGCCGCGCTCGCGGTGGCGCAGGATAGTGGCGCCGCGCGCGATGCCTTCGATCGCGCCGTGATCGGCGGATACGAGGTCGGCTGCCGCATCGCCATGGCGCTGCAACCCAGCCATTACGAGAACTGGCACATCACCGGCACCGTGGGCACCTTCGGCGCGGCCACCGCCGCGGCGATGCTGCTGGGCTGCGGCCGCGACGGGATCGCCAACGCCATCGCCATCGCGGCCAGCTTTGCCGGCGGCGTGCAGCAGAACCTGCAGGGCGAAAGCATGGTCAAGGCGATGCATCCCGGCCATGCCGCGGATGCGGGCATCCTTGCGGCCTATGCCGCCGCCGCCGGGGCGACCGGCGCCTGGGACAGCCTCGACGGTCCCAAGGGCTATGCGGCCGCAACCAGCGACGGCACCGGAAACTGGGACGCCGGTTTCGAAGGTGCGGGCGACTGGACCCCGATCACCCGCATGACGGTCAAGATCCACGGCTGCTGCGGGCATATCTTCCCCGCCCTCGACGCGCTGGACACTCTGCGCAGCGCGCACGGGTTCGGCCCCGACGAGATCGAGGCGATCCGCATCGAGGGCTACGGGCCGACCAAGGACATCTGCGACCGCCCCGACCCGCAGGTTGCGCAGGAGGCCCGGTTCAGCGCGCAATACTGCCTGTCGGCCCAGATGGTGCTGGGCGGCGTGCGGTTGGCCGCCTTCACCCCCGAAGCCCTGGCCGACGCGCAGATCCGCGCGCTCATGCCGCGCATCACCGTCGAGCGGGCCGAGGACCTGGCCGCCGAATACCCCCGCAAACGCATGGCGCGCCTGCATCTGCGGCTCAAGGACGGGCGGGCCTGGTCGCAGTTCCAGCCGTCGCGGCGCGGCGACCCGGACAACCCGATTTCGCGCGCCGATCTCGAGGCCAAGTACCGGGACCTGGCCGGGCCGGTGCTGGCGGCGACCGAACTGGACCGACTGCGGAACATCATCCTCGACGGCACCGAATTGCCCGATGCCGTGACGAGAACCCCGAGCGAATAACAGGTGAAATGGCAGTTTCGGCTGCACCAAGACGAGAAGGAAGCCCCATGGACACCGCAGTTTCCCTGCCAGAGTTCATCATCGTGTCGCAGGACGACGGGATCGCGACGATCACGCTGAACCGTCCCGACAAGCGCAACGCGATCAACGACCAGATGCGCGCCGAACTCATTTCCGCCTTTGCCGAAGCCGATGCCGACAAGGACGTGCGCGCCATCATCCTGACCGGCGCGGGCAAGGGCTTCTGCTCGGGCGGCGATATCGCGGGCATGCGGGCGCGGCTGGACGCCCCGACCGGCGAGGTGGCGTTCAACGGCTGGAAGCGGCAGAAGAACACCCATCGCGGCGTCGCCGCCATCCATGGCGTCACCAAGCCGGTGATCGCGGCGGTGAACGGCGGGGCCTACGGTCTTGGCCTCGACATGGCGCTGGCCTGCGATTTCATCATCGCCGCCGAGGGCGCCAAGATGTCGATGAGCTTCGTCAAGCGCGGTCTCGTGTCGGACGGTGGGGGCATGTATTTCCTGCCGCGCCGGGTGGGTCTGTCGAAGGCCAAGGAACTGATCTTTTCCGCCAAGGTCGTCGAGACCGACGAGGCGCAGGCCATCGGCATGGTCGACCGCGTCGTGGCGCCCGAGGCGTTGCTGGCCGAGGCGCACGCCTGGGCCAAGGAGCTGACCGTCGGTTCGGCCACCGCCATCGCGTTGACCAAGGAGATCATCGACAAGACCTTCGAACGTTCCGACGAGGAGATCTTCGCGCTGGGCCGCGAGGCGCAGGCGGTGTGCTACACCACCGCCGAGCACCGCAAGTCGGTCGAAGATTTCCTCGCCAAGCTGTCGAAATAGGGGACGGGGCAATGTCGAACATGCAAGCCATCCTGAATCCGGCCAGCGTCGCTGTGGTCGGGGCGTCGAACGATCCGGCCAAGCTGACCGGGCGCCCGATCGCCTTTTTGCAGAAACAGGGCTTTGCCGGAGCGATCTATCCGATCAATCCGCGCTACGAGGAAATCGCCGGGCTGAAGAGCTATGCCGCGGTCGCGGACCTGCCCGAGGCGCCCGACCTGGGTCTCGTGCTGGTCGGCGCGCACCGGGTGATCGACGCGGTCCGCGATCTGTCGGCGCGTGGCACCCGCGCGGCGGTCGTGCTGGCGTCGGGCTTTGGCGAGGCGGGCGAAGAGGGCCGCAAGCGGCAGGAAGAGCTGCGCGAGGCCGCGGGCGAGATGCGGATCCTCGGGCCGAACACGATCGGCCTGGTGAACCTGACCGACGGCATTCCGCTGACCGCCTCGGGCGCGATGGAGGTGGACGATTTCCCGGCGGGCAGGATCGCGCTCTTGTCGCAATCGGGTGGCATCCTGGGGTCGCTCCTGTCGCGGGCCGTGGCGCGGGGCATCGGTTTTTCCAAGCTGGTCGCCACCGGCAACGAAGCCGATCTGGAGGTCTCGGACTTTCTCGAGGCGCTGGCCGAGGATGACGCGACACAGGTCGTCGCGCTGTATCTCGAGACCATCCGCAACGTGACCCGGTTCCGCACCGCGGCCGCCAAGGCGATTGCCGCCGGCAAGTCCATCGTCGCCTACAAGGTGGGCCGCTCGGAATCCGGCGCGCGGTCGGCGGTGTCGCACACCGGCGCGCTGGCAGGCGCCGACGAGGTCTATGACGCGCTGTTCAAACAGCTCGGCATCATTCGGGCCCAGACCTTTGCCGATTTGCTGGATATCCCGGCGGCGCTGGCGCAGGGCCGGACGATGAAGGGCAACCGCGTCGCCATCGTCACTTCGACCGGCGGTGCCGCCTCGGTGGTGGCGGACAATGTCGGCCTGTCCGGGCTCGACATGCCCACGCCGGACAAGGAGACCGGCGAAAAGCTGCAGGCGCTGGACCTCAAGGAGGCCGAGCTCGACCGCAACCCGATCGACGTGACGCTGGCCGGGCTGCGGCCGGATCTGTTCCGCTCGATCCTGAAGATCCTCGTGGAAAGCCCCAGCTATGACGCGATTGTCGTGGTGGTGGGCTCGTCGTCCATTGCCCAGCCGGATCTGGTCGCGACGCCGGTGCTCGACTCGCTGGCCCTGACCGACAAGCCGATCCTGGCCTATGTCAGCCCGGATGCGCCCAATATCGTGCGCACGCTCAACACCCGCGGCATTCCGGCCTTTGCTGCTCCCGAAAGCTGCGCATCGGCGCTGCACGCCCTGGCCACACCGATCGGTGCATCGCAGGATGGCGGCTCGAACGCCCGGGATATCGATTGCAGCGATATCGCGCCCGGGGCGCTGAACGAGGCGGAGGCGAAGAAGCTCTTTGCCCGGTTCGGCGTTTCCGTCACCCGCGAGGTCACGGCGGAGACGCCGGAAGAGGCCGCAGCGATGGCGAAGGCGTTCGACGGCCCCGTGGTCATCAAGATCCTGTCCAACGAGATCCTGCACAAGTCCGAGGTCGGCGGTGTCGCGCTGAACATCGACCCCGCCGAGGTGGGCGGCGAATGCCAGGCGATGCTGGACCGGGTGCGCGCCGCAACCGATGCCAAGGTCGACGGGTTCCTGGTGCAGGAAATGGTCAGGGGCGGGGTCGAGATGCTCCTCGGCTTCAACCGCGATCCGCAGTTGGGGGCTTACGCCCTGCTCGGCGCGGGCGGCGTGACGACGGAGCTCTACAAGGACGCGGCGATCCGGCTCTTGCCGCTCGACCGGACCAGCGCGCGCGACATGATCGACGAGATCAAGGCCGGCGCGCTCCTGAAGGGTTTCCGGGGCAGTCCCAAGGCGGATATCGAGGCGTTGATCGACACGATGGTCGCCTTCTCGTCCATGGCGGAAACGCTGGAGGACCGCCTGTCCGAGGCCGAGATCAACCCGGTCTTCGTTCTGCCCGAAGGGCAGGGCACGCGGGCGGGCGACAGCCTGATCGTTCTCGACTGAGCCGATTTCCCATTGACCCCGGCGGCGGGCCGATCCGCCGCCGGGGATTGCTGCTGCAAGGATGGATCCCATGACCGACGTCTTTATCTGCGACTACATCCGCACCCCGATCGGACGTTATGGCGGTGCGCTGTCTTCGGTGCGCGCCGACGATCTGGGGGCGATCCCGTTGCGCGCGCTGGCCGAGCGCAACCCGGGGATGGACTTGGCGGACGTGGACGAGGTGATCTTCGGCTGCGCCAACCAGGCCGGCGAAGACAACCGCAACGTCGCCCGGATGTCGCTGTTGCTGGCGGGTTATCCCGACAGCGTGCCGGGCACGACGATGAACCGGCTCTGCGGCTCGGGGATGGATGCGGTGATCACCGCGGCCCGCGCGATCAAGGCGGGCGAAGCCGAGCTTGTCATCGCGGGCGGGGTCGAATCCATGTCCCGCGCCCCGTTCGTGATGCCCAAGGCGACCGCTGCCTTCGCCCGCGCCAACGAGGTTCACGACACGACCATCGGCTGGCGTTTCGTCAACCCGCTGATGAAAGCGCAGTACGGCGTCGACAGCATGCCCGAGACCGCCGAGAACGTGGCCGAGGATTTCGGCATCGCCCGTGCCGACCAGGACGCATTCGCGCTGCGTTCGCAGCACAAGGCCGGTGCGGCGATGGCGAACGGGCGGCTGGCGCAGGAGATCGTTCCGGTTCGCATCCCGCAACGCAGGGGCGACCCGGTGGTGGTGGACGCGGACGAGCATCCCCGGCCCGCAACCACCCTGGCCGACCTTGAACGGCTCAAGACCTTCGTCAAGGCCGACGGGACGGTGACGGCGGGCAATTCCTCGGGCGTCAATGACGGGGCGGCGGCGCTGATCCTGGCCACCGAAGATGCCGCCGAGAGACATGGCCTGACGCCCGTTGCAAGGGTGCTCGGCGGCGCCACCGCCGGCGTTGCGCCGCGCATCATGGGGTTCGGTCCGGCGCCGGCCTCCCGGAAGCTGATGGCGCGGCTCGGGTTGTCGACGGACGACTTTGCCGTGATCGAGCTCAACGAAGCCTTTGCCAGCCAGGGGTTGGCAACCCTGCGCGATCTCGGGATTGCCGACGACGACCCGCGCGTGAACCGCAATGGCGGGGCGATTGCGCTCGGGCACCCGCTGGGGATGTCGGGCGCGCGGATCACCGGCACGGCGATGCTGGACCTGCGGCCGGGCGAAAAATCGCTTTCCACGATGTGCATCGGGGTCGGGCAGGGCATCGCCATCGCGCTGGAACGGCTATAGCCTCGCGGCCCCGGCCCGATGTAGACATGGGGTCAGGCGACCGGACGGCGCTGCACGGGGACGTGCCATTCGGACGTCCACCCGCATCCGGTCATCCCTGCATGCGAGGCATCAGTATCGGCAAAACGGAACATGACGAGCCCAATTCCTCCTCTCAATCCGCTCCGCACCTTCGAGGTCGCCGCACGCCTGTGCAGCCTGACGCTTGCGGCGGAGGAACTGAATGTCAGTCAGGTTGCCGTGAGCCGGCAGGTCAAGACGCTGGAGGATTACCTTGGGGTGACGCTGTTCAGGCGGCTGCACCGCGGGGTCGAGCTGACCGACGAGGGGCGCCAATTGTACGAAGGCATCGCCCATGCCTTCCAGGATATTGCCACCGCGTCGCGGCGCGTCTCCCGGCGCGGACGGCGCGACATTCTGGCCATCCAATCCTACACGACCTTTTCCCAGCGCTGGCTGATCCCGCGCCTGACGAACTTTCACGACAAGCATCCCCGGATCGAGGTGCGGCTGAGTTCCTCGATCGCCCCGGTCGACTTCGAAAGCCAGAACCTCGACGCCGCGATCCGGGCCGGGAAAGGCGACTGGCCCGAGCTGCATTCCGAAAAGCTGGTGGATGTCGAGCTGATCCCGATCTGCACGCCGGACTACCGGCAGCAGCACGACCTGGCGGAACCGAACGACCTCGCCCGTGTCCGACTGCTGCATTCCATGGCCCGGCCGACGGACTGGGCGGCGTGGATCAAGCGGGTGGGGGCCGATGTCGATCCGGAACCGGGCATCCGGTTCGAAAGCTCGGCCCTGGCCTACGAGGCGGCGTCGATGGACGGCGGCGTTGCGCTGGCGGTCAAGATCTTCGTCAAGCGCCAGTTGCAGGACGGTAACCTCGTCGCCCCGTTCGGCGATCTGACCTGCTACAGTGGCGAGGGCTATTTCCTGACCTGGCCAAGGAGCACCACCCCCTCACGCACGCTCATCAAGTTCCTCGACTGGATGCGCGAGCGCATTCAGGTCGAGAACCCCGAGCGCGAAGGGGGCGAGACCTCTTCGAGCGGTTGATCCGGTGCCAGCTCCGATGCCGGCTCCGGGGCCGGCTCCGGGGCCTCTCCCGCCCCCCCGGCTTCGTCCGGGGCAAAGTGGATGCGAATCCAGTCGAGGAATTTCAGCAGCGGTGACGATGGCGGTTCGTCCTTCGGCCAGGTCAGGTAGTAGCTTTCGCCGGTCCGGCACCCCTGTTCGAACGGCGCGACCAGGGTTCCGGCGCGCAGCTGGGTCTGGACGAAATGGCGGTTCGCGATCGCGACCCCCAGATCCATGAGCGCGCCCTCGTAGGCCAGCGCGCTGTTTTCGAACAGCAGGCGGTTGTTCGGTGCGAACCCTGCGCCGACCGACGTCAACCACGACGACCAGTCCCTCGGCCGGGCCATGGAATGCAGGAGTTTGACCTTGGCCAGGTCCTCGATCCGGTCCAAAGGATGCTCGGCGAGGAAGCGCGGGGAGCAGACCGGGATCAGCTCCATGTCCGCCAGCTTTTCGGCGTGCAGGCCCGGCCAGTTGCCGTCGCCGCCGCGAATGGCCGCATCGAGGTTGTCGGTATCGAAATCCGCGGGCTCGGGAGACGAGGACAGGCGGACCTCGATCCGGGGTTGTGCCTTGTGAAAATCTCCGAGCCGCGGCATCAGCCAGCCGCGCGAAAACGTGACATAGGACTGGATCGCCAGAATGTTGCGCTGACCCCGGCGCGACACGGTCTTGGTCGCGTCCTCGATGTCCTGGAACGCCTGGCCGATGCCCTTGAACAGCAGGATGCCCTCGCGCGTCAGCTCGATGCCGCGGTTGAGGCGGCGGAACAGGGTGACCCCCATGTAATCCTCGAGCACCCGGACCTGTCGGCTGACGGCGACCTGGCTGACGTTGAGCTCCTCTGCCGCGAGGGTCAGGCTGTTGTGCCGTGCCGCGGCCTCGAACGCCTTGAGCGGATTGAGGGGCGGCAGGGTGCGGTTGGGAACAGATGGCATTTCAACATCCCATGCAACGCGCGACGAGCAGGCGAAATATTGCCTGCACTCAAAACAGGCCAATCGGCTTACATGGTCAACGGTTCGACCTGTTCCCCAGTATGGTGAGGAACGGCGATGCGGTCAATCTCGGGCAAGCCCGAATGTGCCTGGCGGCAGAACAGGCCGGAAATCCTGGCCGGGTCCAGGTGTCTCCGGTGACTTGCAGGGACGGGGGGAAGGGTGATACATAATCAATACAAGATAAAAATTGTATGCCGAAATGTAGCGCTACATATCCGCAGTGAGCGTTTCCCCGCGCCTGGAAGAAGGAACCCCGTGATGTCCGGCACCGAAGTCGAAATCGGCACGCCCCATGATCTCAGCGCCGCGCTGAAGCGCGGAATTCGGTGCAAATGCCCGAATTGCGGCGAGGGGGCCGTGTTCAAGGGCTACCTGAAGGTCCGGCCCGACTGTGCGGTCTGCGGGCTCGATTTCACTCCGCAGCGGGCGGATGACGGCCCCGCCTATATCGTGATCCTGCTTGTCGGGCACCTCATGGGCTTTCTGCTCCCGGTGGCTTTCGAGGTCTTCGGCGACAACACCCTGCTGGTGGCCGGCCTGCTGTCGGCGATCGCGGTGCCTTCGTCGCTGGCCCTGTTGCCGCCGGTGAAGGCGATGTTCGTGGCCTTTCAGTGGGCCAAGGGGATGCACGGCTTCGGGCGGGCGCAGGACGCCGCCGCCGTCAGCCGAGAAACGCGCTGTGCTGAAGGCTGTTGACCAGGAAATAGAGGCTCGCCCGAAGATCCTCGCGTGACAGCGACCCGCCGAGGCACAGGCGAACCTGATCGCCCGGTGTGATCCCGACGCTGAAGGCGTCCGACGGCATGATCCCGATCGGGCGCCCGGCCATCCGGGCGACGACATCGGCGCGGCCGATGCCCTCGGGCAGCGAGAGCCAGATATTGAAGGCATTCTCTGCCCCCTGAAAGTCGAACCCTTCCAGGACCTCGCGGGCGATGGCCTGGCGCGCGGAGGTTTCCGACCGGATGAAGCGCCGGATCTTGTCGGCGGTGCCGTCCTCGATCCATTGCGTTGCCAGCGCGGTGGTGATCGGCGAGGCCATCACCGCCTGGATCTTGAGCGTCTGCCCCAGCGAATAGGCCAGCTTGCCCGTGGGCGCGATCGTGTAGGCCAGCCGCAATCCGGCGCCGATGCACTTCGCCAGCCCGCCGATATGCCAGGTCAGATCCGGGGCCGAGACGGCAATCGGGGCGGGCGCCTTGGACGGGATGAAGCCATAGGCGTCGTCCTCGATCAGGGGCAGCCCGTGCTTGTTGAGCACCTCGGAAATGGCCAGCCGTCGCTCCGTCGGGATCGTCAGCGTGGTCGGATTCTGCAACGTCGGGTTGAGATAGAGCGCCTTGGGTCGGTGCCGCTCGATCGCTGCGGCCAGCGCGTCGGGGAGAATGCCGTCGCGGTCCATCTCGATGCCGATCAGGTTCAGGCCGCGCCGATGCGCGATGTTGCGAAAGCCGGGGTAGGTGATCTGTTCGCACAGGACGGCGTCGCCGGGTTCGGTGAGGATGGTGAGGATGGCGCAGATCGTGCTGTGGGCGCCCGGGGAGATGACCAGTCGCGCGCTGCTCGGGATCATGCCGCGCAGGCTGAGCCAGGTCGAGGCCGCCGCCTTGTCCTTGTCCGAGCCGGTCGAGGACTGGTAGCGCAACAGCTGCACGAGGTTGGCCGAGACATAGTCCAGCCCGCTGCGCATATTGGCGATCAGGCCCGGATCGGTCGGCTCGGGCGGCAGGTTCATCGACAGGTCTTCATCGGCCAGACGCAGCGGATCGGGGCCGATCGCGGTCTCGGGGGGCTTCGATACGAAGGTGCCGCGCCCCACGTGACTGGTCACGAGGCCGCGCGACTGCGCCTCGGTGTAGCCGCGCGATACGGTGGTGAAGTCGATCCCCAGACGCTTGGCCAATTGCCTTTGCGGCGGCAGGCGGTTGCCCGGCGACAGCCGTCCGTCGCGGATATCCTGCTCTATCGCATCCGCGATCGCGATGTAGCGCGGCTTGCCGCTCAGATCGGTCCGTGGCGTCCAGTCGGTCATGTCGATCTCCGTTGTCCTGTGTTGATACCCAATGATTCGCGGAGATTGAAGCCGATTGTATGGATGCGATGATGCGTCGCGGCTGGAGGCCGCATTCGGGGTTGCATTTCAGCCGCAGGACTCGGCGCTGCCCGCTATTCGCGCACAAAAAATCACCGATCTGGCTCCAAATTGTATGGATAATTGATTGATGATTGATCGTTCTATTGCTCGGTGGCGCGGATGTCTCTCATGACTGGTGCATCGAACGAACAGGAGACAAACGATGCCCGCAGTTACCAAAGAAGCCCACAAAGACGGCGATTTCTTCGTGGATTACGAAGAAAAGGTCTTTGAGGACGTCAAGGCCGACGAAGGTGAGAAGGCGCTTGTGACCTTCCATACAGTTGCCTTCGAAGGCTCCATCGGCCTCGTCAACATTCTGCAGGCAATCCGCCTGCAGCGCAAAGGATTCGAAACCTCGATTCTGCTGTATGGCCCCGGCGTGACCCTGGGCATCCAGCGCGGCTTTCCGACGCTCGGCGACGAGGCTTTCCCCGGCCACCAGAACTTTGCCGCCAATCTCAAGAAGTTCATGGGCGAGGGCGGCAAGGTGTACTGCTGCCGCTTCGGCCTGCAGGCGCTGTACGGCCATGGGGAACCGTCGCTGCTGCCGGGGATCATCCCGATTGCGCCGCAGGACGTGCTCGACTGCATCCTGCTGCACCGCAAGGACAACGCCTTCATCCTCGACACCTGGACGGTGTGACCCGGGCGGGGCTGCGCCGGCCATCGGCGCGGCCCCGGACACAGCGCGTCAAGGGAGCAGATCATGAGAACCGACATCATTCGCGCCGCCGCCGTGCAGATCGCGCCGGACCTGACCGGCCGCGCGGGCACGATCGAGCGGGTGCTGAACGCCATCGCCGAAGCCGCGGAAAAGGGCGCGGAATTCATCGTCTTCCCGGAAACTTTCGTGCCCTACTACCCGTATTTCTCCTTCGTGCTGCCGTCGGTGCAACAAGGCGCGGCGCATCTGGAGCTTTACGACCAGGCGGTGGTCGTCCCGTCGCCGGAAACCCAGGCGGTGGCCGAGGCGGCGCGCAAGCGCGGCGTCGTCGTCGTGCTGGGCGTGAACGAGCGCGATCACGGTTCGCTCTACAACACGCAGCTGATCTTCGATGCCGATGGCAGCCTGGCGCTGAAGCGGCGCAAGATCACGCCGACCTATCACGAACGCATGGTCTGGGGGCAGGGCGACGGCGCCGGGCTGAAGGTCGTTGAAACGAAGGTCGGCCGCGTGGGCGCGCTGGCGTGCTGGGAGCACTACAACCCGCTGGCCCGCTATGCGCTGATGACCCAGCACGAGGAAATCCATGCCGCGCATTTCCCCGGCTCGCTGGTGGGGCCGATCTTCGGCGAGCAGATCGAGGTCACGATGCGTCACCACGCGCTGGAGGCGGGCTGTTTCGTGGTCAATGCCACCGGCTGGCTGACCGAAGAGCAGATCCAGTCGCTGCATCCCGATCCGAAGCTGCAGAAGGCCATGCGCGACGGCTGCATGAGCTGCATCATTTCGCCCGAAGGCCGTCACCTGGCCGAGCCCCTGACCGAAGGCGAGGGGATGGTGATCGCCGATCTGGACATGCGGCTCATCACCAAGCGCAAACGGATGATGGACAGCGTCGGCCACTACGCGCGGCCGGAGTTGCTGCATCTGGTGCACGACACCCGCCCCGCCGAAACCCGCGTCGCTTTCGAAGCCGCGCCCGCCTCCGGGCCGCCCCCAGGGGACGATCTCACCGAAAAGGAGCCGAGCCATGCCTGAGTCAATCCTGTCGGACGCCAAGCTGCCCGATGCCGAGCGGTTCGACGCCGAGCTGATCAACGATCTGCAATCCCACGGCATGCGTCTGGTCGATCCGCGCGCCGGCCACGAGGCCCGGCGTGGCGGGGCGGGGCCGTCGGACCACAAGGCGGTGACCATCGGCGAGACCACCGTGATGGTGCCGGTCCATACCGCACCTGCCTTTTCCTCGCCCTTTCTGGTCGAGCCGCCGGACGCCAGCGGGCGTGCGCGGGTGACCCGCGATGGCGTCGAAATCGCCCAGGTGCGGTTTCCCGCGAAGCCCAGGTTCTACGACCTGACCACCGCGGACGGGATCCCCTACAGCCAGATCGCCACGCTGCATTCGCGCGACGTGCTGGCGACGACGGTGCTTCAGAACTGCATCCGCTACGAGAGCCGCAAGAAGACCTGCCAGTTCTGCGCCATCGGCCAGAGCCTCGCCGCGGGCCGCACCATCGCCCACAAGACGCCGGAACAGCTGGCCGAGGTCGCCAAGGCGGCGGTGGAGCTGGACGGGGTCAAGCACATGGTGCTGACCACCGGCACGCCGCGCAGCAAGGATCGGGGCGCGGCCGTCATGGTGGAGAGTGCGCGCGCGATCAAGGCCGCCGTCGATCTGCCGCTGCAGGGACAGTGCGAGCCGCCGGAGGACGACATCTGGCACCAGCGGATGAAGGAGGCGGGGATCGACGCGCTCGGGATGCATCTGGAGGCGGTCACGCCCGAGGTGCGGGCGCGGATCATGCCGGGCAAGGCGACGGTGCCGCTGGAGAAGTACATGGCGAGCTTCGCGGCGGCGGTGAAGGTCTTTGGCCGCGCCCAGGTCTCGACCTACATTCTCGCCGGTTTGGGGGATTGCCGCGAGGCGATCCTGGAGATGGGGCAAAAGCTCTGCGACATGGGGGTCTATCCTTTCGTCGTGCCCTTCGTGCCGATCTCGGGCACGCCGCTCGAAAGCCATCCCGCGCCGGCGCCGGAGTTCATGGCCTCGATCCTGCGGCCCCTGGGCGAGATGATCGTGCGGGCCGGTATCCGGTCGGAGGACATCAAGGCGGGCTGCGGCAAATGCGGCGCCTGCTCGGCGTTGTCGAGATACGAAAAGCTGCAGGTGCCGGCATGATCGAGCTCGAACCGCGCCAGTTCCAATCCCCGGGCTACTATATCCGCGCGGCCTCGAAACCCTTCGAGGCGCGCGGGGCGGAAGCGTTGCGCCGCCGGGTGTTTGTCGAGGAACAGGGGATCTTCAAGGCCCATGACCGCGACGAGATCGATCTTGTCGCCACCCATCTGGTGGCGCTGTCCACCTATGCGCACGAGGCCGACCAGGTGGTCGGCACGGTGCGCCTCCACGAGGAAAGCCCCGGCCTGTGGTGGGGCTCGCGCCTGGCGGTGGACAGCGCCTTCCGGCAGGTCGGGCGGCTTGGGGCCGAGTTGATCCGGCTGGCGGTCGGCACCGCCAATGCGCGCGGGTGTCACACCTTCCTCGCGCATGTGCAGAAGCAGAACGTGCCGCTGTTCCGGCGGTTGAAATGGACCGTCCTGGAAGAGGTCGAACTGCACGGCGTGCCCCATGCCCGGATGGCCGCCGATCTGAGCTTCTACCCGCCTTGCGCGGACCCGACCGCGGGCTGGTTCATGAAGCCGGGGCGCCGGGCATGACGGACGCGCTGGTCGACATGGTCGAGATGCTGCGCGCCCATCCGGCGATCCGCTCCAAGCTGGGGATTGCACGGGCCACGGGGATGCTGGGTCTGACCGGCGGTTCCGCGGGCGCGCCGGGCGACGATGCCGCGATGCTCCAGACGGCGGAGGGCTATGACCTGCTCGCGGGCGAGGGATTCATCCCGGCCTTTGTCAGGGCCGATCCGTGGTTTGCCGGCTGGTGCGGGGTCATGGTCAACCTCTCGGACATCGCCGCCATGGGCGGCCGCGCCACGGCGCTTGTCGACCAGGTCTGGGCGCCGGATGCCGAGGCGGCCGCGCCCCTGATGAAGGGGCTGCGCGATGCGGCCGCGGCCTATGGCGTGCCGCTGGTGGGCGGGCATACCAATTTCGCTGCGGCCGAGCTGAGCCTCGCGGTGTCGGTGCTGGGCAAGGCCAGTGCACCGGTGACGAGTTTCGATGCGCGCCCGGGCGACGTGCTGCTGGCGGCCATCGACCACCGCGGGGCTTACGTGAACTTCGACAATTTCTGCGCCGCGCTCGATGCGCCGCAGGACCGGCTGCGCGGCGATCTGGCGCTGCTGCCCGACCTCGCCGAGGCCGGTCTCTTGCGGGCGGGCAAGGACATCAGCCAGGGCGGCATCGCGGGGACCGCCCTGATGCTGTGCGAAAGCTCGGGGGTGGGCGCGGTGCTCGATCTCGACCGCATACGGCCGCCTGCCCAAGTGCCCGTGCTGCGCTGGCTGCACAGTTTTCCCAGCTTCGGCTTCGTGCTGGCGGTTGCGCCCGACGATGTGGCCGAGGTGTGCCGGGCCTTCCGGGGGCGGGGCATCTGGGCCGACCCCATCGGCACGATCACCGAAGGGTCGGTGCTGAGCCTGCATCGGGGCGGTGAGACCGCGCTGTTCTGGGACCATGCCCAGGACCCCTATCTGTCGCTTTCCCGAAAGGAGCCTGCCCATGCCTGAGATGCATTGGACCCTGCGCTGGCCCGATGGCAGCGAAGAGCGCTGCTATTCGCCGTCGAGCGTGATTACCGAGCTGTTCACCCCCGGCCAAAGCTACCCCCTGCCCGATTTCCTGCAGCGCGCCCGGATCGCGATGGAGCGCGCCTCGAACCGGGTGGAACGCAAATACGGCTTCGCCTGCTCTTCGGCGATGGATCAACTCGACAGGATCGAACGGCGGGTCGCCGAATTCGAGGGCGCGGAACAGGCCCATGTCACCTGCCTGTCGATCACATGAAAAGGACCGAGACCATGAAAGAGACCCCAATCCCGCATGTCCCAGTCGCCATTGTCGGGGGCGGTCAGGCCGGCCTGTCGGTGGCTTTTCAGTTGCACAAGAAGGGCATCGAAAGCGTCGTCTTCGAGCGCCGCGAGAAGTTTCATTCCTGGCGGGTCAATCGCTGGGACAGCTTCTGTCTGGTCACGCCGAACTGGCAATGCCGCCTGCCGGGTTTCCACTACGACAAGGAATACGGCGGCACCGATCCCGATGGGTTCATGCTGCGCGACGAGATCACCGCCTACCTCGATGCCTTTGCCGCGACCTTCGAGCCGGCGCTCTACGAGCATGTCACGGTCACCCGCATCGCCCATCGCCCGCAGGGCGGTTACGTGGTCGAGACGACCGTCGGTAGCTGGAGCTGCGATCAGGTGGTCATCGCGACGGGCGGCTACGACCGGCCGATCGAGCCCGCCTATGCCGAGGCGCTGGACCCGACCATCGTGCAGATGCATTCGGTCGATTATCGCAACACGTCGCAACTGCCCGAGGGCGACATCCTGATCGTCGGTACCGGGCAATCGGGCGTGCAGATCATGGAGGACTTCGTCCGCGCGGGACGGGGCGTGCACCTGGCCGTCGGCCCCGCGCCGCGCAGTCCGCGCAAGTACCGCGGACGCGATGCGACTGACTGGCTCTACGATGCCGGGCATTACGACATCACCATCGACACCCATCCCGACCCGGTCAAGGCGCTGACCCAGACCAACCACTACATGTCCGGCCGCGACGGCGGCAAGGAGATCGACCTGCGCAAATGGCATGTCGATCACGGGGTCGAACTCTATGGGTCGCTGGCGAACATGGACGGGCGCAGGCTCGAATTCCTGCCCGATCTGGCGAAGAACCTCGATGACGCCGACCAGAGCTATGTCGGCATCCGCGACCAGATCGACGCCTACATCGCGCGCAACGGCATCGACGCGCCGGAAGAGCCGCCGTTTGTGAAGGTCTGGGAACCTGCCGAGGAGCGGACCGTGCTGGACGCCAAGGCGGCCGGGATCACCGCGGTGCTCTGGGCGATCGGCTTCCGCCCCGATTACAGCTGGATCGAAGTCGATGTCTTCGACGCGCGGGGCAAGCCCAAATTCCGCCGCGGGGTCACGGATGTGCACGGTTTCCACTTCATCGGGCTGGGCTGGCTGAACACCTGGGGATCGGGCCGGTTCCTCGGGATCGAAGAGGACAGCGCCTA
The DNA here is from genome assembly GCA_020441225.1 of Maritimibacter sp. The sequence continues at coordinate 24,440 of JAGRMP010000226.1, forward strand.
TCTGGCCGACCAGATCGCCGGGCAGTTGGCCGACGCCGGCAAACGGGCCGTCGCCTGATGGCGGTGGTTGCCTTTGCAGCGCGCCCGGCGCCGGTCGAGACGGCTGTCCGCCTGCCCGTGGGCATGGCGCAATTGTCCCCGGAGGGCTTGTCCGAGCAATGGGTCCTGCGCTTTTGCGGGGACCGGCACTGGGCATTGATCGCCAAGGCCCTCGGCCAGCGCGAGGCGGTGTTTCACGCCGCGGACGGGCGGCCGGTCTACGCCGCGTTCTGTGCGACATCCCTGCGGCTACTGCCGCCGTCCCGGCTCCTGCTGGGGCGGCAGTTGGAGATCCGTTCGTCCTTGTTCGCGGTGTCCGACACGCGCACCGGGTCGCGGCACCGGATTGCCGTCGATGGCGCGGCGATTGCCGAGCTGTCGATGATCTCGACCTTCGTCAGCCATGACGCGAGCGGCTGCAACACTCGCATCCATCGCGCCTCGGTTCTGGGTGAGATGCATCTGCCCTCGGCGGAGGCCGGGCTGGTTGCGCTGGACGGCCTGGCCCGGGAAACCGCCCGCAGCCTGCGCGGGACCGACTGCGCGGGCGCGCCGGAAATCCATGCCGAACGCCCCGTGCCATCGCTGGATTTCAACGCCGTCGGGCTGTTGTATTTCCCGACCTTTTCGCGGATCGCCGAGACCGCCGCCTTTGCGCACACGGGGCAGTGCGCGCCGATACTGGGGCGCGAGGTCTTCTACCGCGGCAACATCAACCCGGGCGAAACGGTTCATGTCTTCGACCGTGGCACGACGATGCTGATGGCGCGACAGGACGGCGCGCCGATTGCCCTGGTGCGCACGCTGACGGCGCCGGCCTGACCGAAGGCGGGTCAGCCCGGCAGGCCGAAGGGCAGATCGACCGGGCTCTGCCCCCGGAACGGGATGACGCCGGTCAGGGCATCGACCACGGCCTGCTGGACGGGACGAACGGCGCTGTAGGCGTTCACGAAGGTCGGGCAATCGGGCATGTGAAAGGTCAGGAAAGGCGACCCGAGCGAGACATAGAGCGTCGGCAGGTGCTGCCACATCCGCTGCATGGTCAGCGGAAAGGCGCCGTGCAGCCGTTCCCATTGCGGCCCCAGGTGCTCTTTGCCGGACAGCCCTTCCTCGGCCACCAGGTACAGGCCGATGTCCTGGTCCGTCGCGTCGATGGGCGTGCCCGGGACGACCCGGGTGATCCGGAAGCCGAACTGCTCCAACATGGCCGGGATTTCGAGATCGGGCAGGGGCGACGAGGGGCTGCGGCGGTCGCGCGCCTCGGCCAGCAGGATACGGGCGTGGCGCGCGGGCGAGATCGGCAGCAAACCTTGAGTATCGCGGACCAGGGTCACGCAGCCCTCGGCCACGCCCCGGGCCCAGCCACGGTGTTCCTCCGTGCCCAGGAGCGCGGCACGGCGGGCCCTGGGCGGGACGGCGGGACGGTCCAGATGCAGGCCCATCGAGGCCTTGAGCGCGAGGATGCGCAACACCGCTTCGTCCAGACGGCGCAGCGACAGCGCCCCGCTGGCCAGACCGTCGCGCAGAAACTGCATGTCCTCGTCGATGTCGCGCGGGAACAGCAGGATGTCGCAGCCGCTTTCGATGCAGAGCGGGACGATGTCCTCGCGCGCGCCGCAGGAGGTGAACCCCGCCATGCCGGTCGCGTCGGAGACGATCACGCCGTTGTATCCCAACTCGCCGCGCAAGAGCCCCTGAAGCAGGTTTGCGTTGAGCGAGGCCGGGAGGATGGCTTCGCCGGGCGACCCGTCCCCCGGGTCCGGGCGGTAGGCTGGAAGGGTGACGTGACCGGCCATGACAAGGCGGGTATCGCGGGCGATCGCCGCGGCGTAGATCCGGCCGAAGCTGGCGTGCCAGTCTGCCATCGTCATGGTGTTGTGGGTGGTGACGTAGTGCTGGTCGCGCTCGTCCAGGCCGTCGCCGGGGAAATGCTTGACGCAGGCCACGAGGCCGTTTGACCGCATGCCGTCGAGATAGGCGCAGACCATCGAAAGCGTCTGCTCGACCTTGTCGGAAAAGGCGCGGGTGTTGACCGCGTTCGCGCGGAAGTTCAGCGCGAGATCGGCGACCGGTGTCCAACTGACGCCGAAACCGAGATACGACGCCTCGCGCGCGGCGATGGCCCCCATGCGCCGCGCGTTTTCCGTATCATTCGTCGCGGCGACCGCCATCTGGTTGGGAAAGGCTGTCCCTGCCTTGACGCTGGCTTTTTCCGACATCTCGATATCGGCGGTCAGCAGGGGCGGCACGGCGCTGGCCTGCATCAGGCGTTCGGCGGAGCGGCGCAAGTCTTCTTCGCCATAGCTGGGAAACCGGTGCACCCCGCCGAGGCCGCGCGCGGTCAGCGCGTCGATGCCGTCATCCGACAGATCGCGGCACATCGGCAAGAGGAGCTGCGCGATCTTGGCCTCGGTCCCAAACGCGCTGAACCGCGTTTTCACCCATTCCAGACCTTTCCGGTCGAGATGAAAGGGCGCGGCGCTCAATTGCGCGTCTGTGAGAGGAAGGCCGGTCTTGGACATCGGGCTGCGGTCTCGGCTGTGTTTCGGTCCGTGCGACCATAGTCAATCGCGCGCTTTGGCGGGGGGACGCATAGATCAGGACCGATCCAACTTTTCGGATTCTCAACGCCGTTGCCTGCCGTGTCGTCCGCCATTTCAATGCCGGGCACACCCACAGGGCTGCCGGCATCCGCTGCCGGCACGCGCGAAACAGGACTGAGTTGACCCATATGAAAGCGCTTCACAACTACAGGGTAGTCGATGCCACGCATGTGCTGGCCGGGCCGTTTGCCGCGTTCCAGCTGGCCACGCTGGGGGCCGAGGTCATCAAGGTCGAGGACCCGAACGATCCCGACCAGGCCCGGGCGCAGGGGCCGGACCGCGCGATGAACGACATCGGCATGGGTACGGCCTTTCTGGGACAGGGCGCCAACAAGGCCTCGGTGGCCATTGACCTCAAGACGCCCGAGGGCAAGGCGGCGATGCTGCGCCTACTCGACACGGCAGACGTGTTCATCGAGAACTACCGGCCCGGGTCTTTCGACGCATTGGGACTGGGTTACGAAGCGGTTCGGCGGCGCAATCCCGGGCTGATCTACTGTTCGCTTTCGGCCTTTGGATCGACCGGGCCGCGCCGCGAGCTGCGCGGGTATGACAATATCATCCAGGCGTTTTCCGGCTTCATGGCGATGACCGGGGACGATCCTGACAAGCCGTTCAAATGCGGCTCGCCGATCATGGATTACGCGGCCGGCACCACCACCGCCTACGAGATCACGGCGGCGCTGCTGCAGCGGGCGCGCAACGGGGGAACCGGCAATTTCGTCGATGTCTCGATGCTGGATGTGGCGATGATGTTCGCGACCTCGCATGTGACGTCGTATTTCTGGAGCGGCAAGACGCCCGCCCCGAAAGGCAACAGCTACGCCTTTGCCACGATCGGCATGTATCAGGCCAGCGACGTGCCGATGATGGTCTCGGCCTCGAACCTGAAACAGCAGGCCAGGCTGTGGCGCCTGCTGGGGCGCGAGGACATGATCAAACAGGACAATAACCAGCGGCTCGACTCGCACGCCGAGGAAACCGCCGCGCTGAGCACAGCCTTCCGAACCCGTCCGGCGGCCGAGTGGGAGGAAGTGCTGCACGCCGAAGGCATCCCCTGCGCCCGTATCCGCCGCCTCGACGAGGCCCTGAGCGACCCGCAGGTGCAGGCGCGGCCGGTGCTGCACAGATTTGGCGGCAATGCCGGGACGGTCGAGGGGATGACCACGACGTTGGCGGGTTTTCGGATGCAGGAGCACGGGCCGTCCCTGGAACAGCCGCCGCAGCGATTGGGGGCGCAGACGGCTAAAGTGCTGTCGGAACTCGGCTACAGCCCGTCCGAGATCGATGGCCTGCGGGCAGCGGGTGTCATCTGCGGATGACCGCGCACGAAATCGCCGAATTTCGAGCCGCCGGTGGCGAGAAATTCTAAGCGTTTGCAATGGATTATACAGAATGTTTTGGCCCGCCAAATCTTCGTTTCGTTGACGCAAACGCCGCCGGGATGAGACTTGGTCACATCGCTGCACCCACCGAAACAGCCCGTCTGGCCCGGAACGGCACCTGATTGAACGGCCGCAGGCACAGACGAAAACACAGACCAGAACCCGGACCAGAACCCGGACGAAAACCCGGACGACAGAGGAGAAGATCATGACGAAATTCACATCCACCGCACTGGCCGCGCTGATGGCCGCGACCGCCCTGCCGGCCCTTGCCGCCGATCTCGAGGTCACCCATTGGTGGACCTCCGGGGCGGAAGCCGCGGCGATCCGCGTCATCGCCGACGCGTTCCAGGAAAGCGGTAACACCTGGATCGACGGCGCGATCGCAGGCGCGGGCGGCGTCGCCCGTCCGCTGATCACCAGCCGGATCACCGGAGGCGACCCGATGGGCGCCACGCAGTTCACCCACAGCTCCGCCATGCGCGAGCTGATCGAGGCGGGCTTCATGCGCGACGTGACCGAGATTGCCGAGGCGCAGGGGTGGAAAGAGCAGATCTTCCCGCAGTCGCTGCTCGACAGCTGCACCTTCGAAGGCAAGCTGTACTGCGTGCCGTCGAACATCCACTCGCAGCAATGGCTGTGGCTGAACAACGCCGTGTTCGAGGACAACGGGCTGGCGGTGCCGCAGAGCTGGGATGACTTTGTCGCCGCCGCTCCGGTGCTGCGCGAAAAGGGCATCATCCCGTTGGCGCAGGGTCAGCAGGCCTGGCAGATCCAGCTCATGTTCAACGTGCTGATGGTGTCCATCGGCGGGCCCGAGCTGTTCGAAAGGGTCTATGGCGATCTCGACGCCGACTATGCCGCCGGCGAAGACGTGGCCCGGGTCTTCCAGGCGGCGGCCGATGCCCGCGCGTTGATGGAAGGCTCGAACGTCCAGGCCTGGAACGAAGCCGCCATGCTGGTCATCGACGGCCGTGCCGGCGGCCAGATCATGGGCGACTGGGTGCAGGGCGAATTCATGCAGGCCGGAATGAAGGCGGGCGAGGACTTTTCCTGCCTGGCGGGGCTAGGCGTGAACGAATACATCACCGCGGCGGGCGACGCGTTCTATTTCCCGAAGGTCGACGACCCCGAGATCGTCGCCGCGCAGGACGCGCTTGCCAGCGTGATCGTGGCGCCGAAGACGCAGGTCGCCTTCACCGCCGCCAAGGGCGCTTTGCCGGTGCGGCGCGACGTCGAGTTGAACGATCCGACCCCCTGTATGGAAAAGGGCATGGCGATCCTCCAGGAGGGCCATGTGGTGGAAAGCATCAACACGATGGTCTCGCCCGATACCGTTGGCCGGGTGACCGACCTGGTGGTCGAGTTCTTTGCCGATCCGGGCTTTGCGCCCGAGACCGCGCAAGAGGAGTTTGCCGAGATCATCGCCTCGGCGGACTGACAGATCCCGGCGCGGATCGCTCAGGGCCGATCCGCGCCGGCCTTGCCACATCGCACATAATGGGAGGACCTCCAATGTCGCATAGCGGCAAACCGACAGGGCTGCTCAAGAACCTGAGTGCCAAGATTGCCGCCATCCCGATGGTGCTGACGGCAATCGTGGTCTTTGTGGGATGCTCGGTCTGGACAATCGTCTATTCCTTCACCAACTCGCGCCTTCTGCCCAGTGCCAAGTGGGTCGGCTTCGACCAATACGAACGCCTGTGGGAAACGCGCCGGTGGGTGATCTCGATCGAGAACCTGGCGATCTACGGGATCCTGATGCTGATCCTGGCGCTGGTCATCGGGTTCCTCCTGGCGGCGCTGATCGATCAGAAGATCCGCTTCGAGGACGGGTTCCGCACGATCTTTCTCTATCCTTACGCGCTGAGCTTCATCGTCACGGGGCTTGTGTGGCAATGGCTCCTGAACCCGGAATTCGGGGTGCAGAACGCGGTGCGCAAACTTGGCTTCGAAAGCTTCAGTTTCGACCCGCTCTACAACCCCGACACGGTGCTCTACGGGGTGCTGATCGCCGGTCTGTGGCACACCAGCGGCCTGGTGATGTGCCTGATGCTGGCCGGTCTGCGCGGGATCGACGAGGACGTGTGGAAGGCCACGAAGATCGACGGGATCCCGGCCTGGAAGACCTATGTGATGGTGGTCATCCCGATGATGCGGCCGGTCTTCATCACCACGCTGGTGCTCATCACCTCGGCCATCATCAAGCTCTACGACCTGGTGATCGCGCAGACCGGCGGCGGCCCCGGCCTTGCCTCGGAAGTGCCGGCCAAGTTCGTCTTCGACCGGATGTTCGTCTCGCAAAACCTCGCCCAGGGGTTTGCCGCGTCGACCATGATGCTGGTTGCCGTGATCTTCGTCATCATTCCCTGGGCCTACCTGGAATTCGGAGGCAAGAAAC
>JAGRMP010000227.1:0-1430 GCA_020441225.1 Maritimibacter sp.
CCGCCATGGGCTTCGACGATCTGCTTGGAGATCGCGAGGCCGAGGCCGGAGTTGTTGCCGAACTGCTTTTCGGGCCGCTGGCTGTAGAACCGGTTGAAGATCTTGGTCAGCGCTTCTTCCGGGATGCCGGGGCCGGTGTCCTCGACCACCACCAGCACGCGGTTCTCGCGCTGGCGGGCCCAGACCCGGATCGCGTCGCCCTCTTCGCAGAAGCTGATCGCGTTGGTGATGAGGTTGACGAAGACCTGCGCCAGCCGCGCCTCGAGCCCGGTGATGACAATCGCATCCGCGGCGAGGTCGGTGATGAAATCCACGCCTTTCTGATGCGCCTCGCCGCCGAGGTACTCGGTCAGGTTGCGCAGCATGTGGATGAGGTCGAAGCTTTCTTCCTCTTCCTTCACCAGCTCGCTGTCGAGCCGCGAGGCGTTGGAGATGTCGCTCACCAGCCGGTCGAGCCGGCGGACGTCGTGCTCGATCACGTCGAGCAGCTTGTCGCGCTGCTCCTCCTTCTTGACGAAGCGCAGGCTGCCGATGGCGGAGCGCAAGGATGCGAGCGGGTTCTTGATTTCGTGCGCCACGTCGGCGGCGAATTGTTCGTTGGCGTCGATCCGGTCATAGAGCGCCGAAACCATGCCGCGCAGCGCCTTGGACAGCCGGCCGATCTCGTCGGGCCGCGCGGTGAGGTCGGGGATGCGCACGCGGCCGGGGTTGACCCGGCGCGAGTTCTTGTCGCGGCCGATCTCGGCGGCGGCGGCAAGGTCGGCGAGCGGGTTGGCGATGGTCGAGGCCAGCACCAGGCTGAGACCGATCGAGACCAGGATCGCGATGATGAACATCTGCAGGATCTGCTCGCGCTCGGCGCGCACCAGTTCGTCCACCAGCCCGCCCGGGCTCGACAGCGCCACCGCGCCGATGACCTCGCCGTTCACGTAGAGCGGCGTCGCCGCCACATAGGCGCTTTCGCCGTAGGGGGCGCGGACATTGGCGATCTTGGTGTTGCCGGCGAAGACATCGACCAGGAGCTCGCGCGCCTGCAGTTCGGTATCGTATTGCACCGCGCCGAAGTCGCTGGTCGCCGCGATCAGCCCGGCGATCACGTCCCAGACCCGGCTGAGCCCGTCGGTGATGAGCGTGGCGCCCTGCTGGCGGTCGATCCCCTCCACCGGCGGAAGCGGGGTGGCGTTGCGGGCCGCGGTCTTGCCGAGCAGCGCGCCGTCGGGGCCGAAGACCATCACGGTGCTGCCGTCGCGCACCCGGATACCGGAGAGCGCGTCGGCGACGGTCTCGCTGTTGAGCACGGCAGGCGCCGGTCCGCCCGGCGCGGACGGCACGCGCTGGTGGACCTCGAAGACGTCGGCGACGATTTCGACCGCCATCACCAGACCCTGTTCACGCTGGTAGATCAGGCTCTCGCGGAACGGGTTGAGATA
>JAGRMP010000227.1:1493-1826 GCA_020441225.1 Maritimibacter sp.
CGCGCGAGGGGCGAGCGGTTGATGGCGATCAGCGAGCGACGTTTCCGGCCTTCGCGCAATTCCGCATCGACCGAGGACGGGGTTGTCACCCAGTCCTCGCCCAGCACGACTTCGCTGTCCTTGCGCATGCCTTGTGTATCGCGCACCAAAGCGCCTCCGAACCTCTTCCCCCCCTGCGGCGCAGATCCTACTCTTCGTTGTAGCGGTATCCAATGCCGTAGAGCGTTTCGATCGCCGAGAACTCATCGTCGACCATGCGCATTTTCTTGCGCAGGCGCTTGATGTGGCGTTCGACGGTGCGGGCGTCGACATAGACCTGGTCGTCGTAGGCGA
>JAGRMP010000228.1:0-273 GCA_020441225.1 Maritimibacter sp.
GATGATCGGGTCGATCTTGCCTTCGGCCGCGGCCGCGGTGAGGTCGCGGGTGTACTTCGCGAGCGCTTCGTAACTGTCCTCGGCCGAGGCCGAATCCGCCGTCCGTCCCTTGCGCACATCCTCGATGGCGGCGTTCAGGTTCTGGGCGTTGATCCCGCCCGCGCCGAGCGCATCTTTGGCCTCGGATTTCACCAGCGCAAGCGCGGTGAGCAACCGTTCGACCGGCACGAAGCTGTCGCCCGCCTTCTTGGCGACCTTCTCGGCCTCGTCCAG
>JAGRMP010000228.1:365-1808 GCA_020441225.1 Maritimibacter sp.
GATCCGGCCCACGGCGGCATCGACCGCCTGCGCAACGAGACGCGGGTCGCCCCCCGCCTTGCGGATCAGGCCGGCGGCCATGCCTTCTTCGTCATCCATAAGGGCCTTGAGCAGATGCTCGGGCGCGAGACGTTGATGGTTCTCGCGCATGGCGATCGTCTGGGCAGCTTGCACGAAGCCGCGCGACCGCTCGGTGAACTTCTCCAAGTTCATGGGTCTCTCCTTTTTTCAAGCGCCCGTTTCACGAAGTGCCCGCCCGGCGGCACACCCCTTTCGGGCCTCGATGTTCAGATGGGAACGCGCGCGCGTCCTGGCAAGATCCGGACCCGGCGCAGGATGCAGAAATCCAACCGGTGTTTGCGATTTGTTCACAAGGTCGTGCCATTGTCCGCCCAAGCACAGAAAGGCGATTTTGGCATGAGAATCATCAATATCGACATTGAAGGCCTGGAATATGACAACGTGGAAGCCTGCTACGAAGGCCATGTCGCGCTGATGGTCGCGGTCCCGGACAAAGCACGAACCGTCGAGCTGCATTTCATCTCCCGGGTCCCGCAAACGCCCGATTGCCCCGGCTCCATTCTCACCTACAGCCTGATCGCCGACGCCCTGCGCCAGGCCCGCCGCATGCCCGGCTTCCGCCGCGGCGAAGAAGAGTTCGAAATCGTCGCCCAGGCCCCGGTTCTGACCGCCAAGGGCGGCGAAGAGGTCCGCGCCATCGCTTGACAGACGCAGGGGCCGCGGGGGAGAAGCGGGCAACCGAAGGAGCCCGCCGATGATCCTCACCGAGACCGCCGCCCCCGACGCGATCAATGTCCCTGCCGATGACCGGCTGATCGTCCCGCTCGATTTTCCAAATGCGCTGATGGGGCTCGAAATGGCCCAGACCCTCGGGGACCGGGTCAGCTTCTACAAGATCGGTCTCGAAATGCTGATGGGCGGCGGCCTCGCCCTCGCCCGCGAGCTGATCGACGAATACGGCAAGCGCATCTTCCTCGACATGAAGCTGTTCGACATCTCGAACACGATCGAGGGCGCGGTACGCGGGCTCAAGGATTTCGGGCTCGATTTTCTCACCGTCCACGGCGATCCCCACGTGGTGCGCGCCGCCGTCGCCGGGCGGGGCGGGTCGGATCTCAGGATCCTCGCCGTCACCGTGCTCACCTCGCTCGACCGCGCCGATCTCGACGCCGGCATGATCCAGCCCGGCGACATCACCGAGATCACCGTCGAACGCGCCCGCCGCGCGCTCGCAGCCGGGGCCGACGGGGTGATCGCCTCGCCGCACGAGGCGGCGCAGATCCGCGCCCTGCCCGAAGCGGCCGGCAAGCTCATCGTCACCCCGGGCGTGCGTCCCGCCGGGTCCGACCACGGCGACCAGAAACGGGTGATGACCCCCGGCGAGGCGATTCGCGCCGGTGCCGACCATATCGTCGTCGGCCG
>JAGRMP010000228.1:1929-2526 GCA_020441225.1 Maritimibacter sp.
CCGATTGGCAGCAATCCGCGAACAATACCGCCGTCCCAGCGCGGTATTTCGCCACACACTACCCCTCGCCCCATTCGGGTCACATTCCCCCCTGAGCTTCCGCTACCGACGACATCAGCCACGCGGAAAAAACTCCCGTGGAGCGGAACAGAAAGGCGGGACAGATGGCAAATCCGACGACAGGCAGCACCGGCACCGGGCTCGACACGATCATCGACGACATCTGGGCCGACACCGGCCTGACCAGCAGCGTTTCGCAAGCCGACATCATCGCGGGCACCCAGGCCGCGGACAAGATGAACCAGTACATCTGGAGCGCGATCGAGGCGCAGAACCTCTTCGCCGACGGCACCATCTCGATCGCCGACATCCACAAGATCAACGAATACCTGCGCGACAATCACTACAAGGGCTGGGTCAGGAACCACGGCGATGACGAAAACAACGAAGAAACCGGCTTCCATCTGATCCAGAACGACGGCGGCTCCACGACGCTGGAATACGACGACCTCGTCGATACCGTCATCGATGGCATCTACCACCTCGGCTTCAAGATCGAGGATGGGCGGGTGCTCAACGAGGACGGCAACGCCAACG
>JAGRMP010000228.1:2578-2884 GCA_020441225.1 Maritimibacter sp.
CTCCTACTATTTCGGCACCGGCGGCGCCGACACCGTGCGCGGCCATATCCTCGACGACATCCTGATCCTCGGCCGGGGCGACGACAACGGCGCGGGCGACGATGGCGACGATCTGATCAAGGGCGCCGGCGGCAACGACCGGATCGCCGGCGAAGACGGCCACGACAAGCTCAAGGGCCAGAGCGGCAACGACAGCATGTCCGGCGGCAACGGTCACGACGTGGTCGATGGCGGCTCCGGCAATGACGGGCTCTCCGGCGACGACGGCAACGACAAGCTGCTCGGCCGTTCCGGCAACGACACGCT
>JAGRMP010000228.1:2961-3218 GCA_020441225.1 Maritimibacter sp.
ACGCTCGACGGCGGCGACGGCGACGACGAGCTTGGCGGCGACGCCGGCGACGACCAGCTCTCGGGCGGCACCGGCGACGACAAGCTCTACGGCGGCGGGGACGACGACACGCTCGACGGCGGCGACGGCAACGACAGTCTCGGCGGTGGTGACGGCGACGACACGCTGCTCGGCGGCGCCGGCAAGGACGCGCTCTGGGGCGACCTCGGCAAGGACCTCATCAAGGGCGGCGGCGGCGACGACAATCTCGGGGGCGA
>JAGRMP010000229.1 GCA_020441225.1 Maritimibacter sp.
GCGCCGATCACCAGCACCGCGTCCGGGGGCAACCCGCGGTCGCGGGTGAAGGCGGCGAGGCGCGCCCGGGTCTCGGGCCAGCTCTCGGCCAGAACCGGTGCCGGCGCGGCCATGTCGATGAGCCCCGCATTCACCGCCTGCGCCCGGTCGGGCGCGAGCGGGCGGTAGACGGCGAGCTGGCGCTCGGCCCCGGAGATCCCCGCGAGCCTGGCCGCCTCGCCCGCCGGCATCATCGGCGTATCGGGGGTGATCCGCAGCGCATTCGCCGAGAACAGGAGCGCGATCACGTCGCGCCCGGTGGCGGCGCGGATCGAGGCATAGGCCTTGTAATCGATCCCCAGCGCCCGGGCGCGCCGCACCCTCAGCCGCACCACTTCGAGCGGCAGGGTCGGCAGGAGCTCTTCGCGCGCCCGTCGCCAGGCATGGCGCCGCCAGCCCGCGCCGGGCTCCAGCGTCGGACCGCCGTTGTGGCCCGACCGCGCCCCCGACCGCGCCCCCGGCCCGGGCATCGCCCCGCTCACGACCCCGCCCCGCTCACGTCCCGGCTTCCGCGAGCCGCGCGACATACCGCGCGAGCGTGTCGATCTCGAGGTTCACCGCATCGCCGGGCGCCACCCCGCCCCAGGTCGTCACCTCCTTGGTATGGGCGATCAGGTTGACGCCGAAAATGTCGCCCTCGACCTCGTTGACCGTGAGCGACGTGCCGTTCAGCGCCACCGAGCCCTTGGGGGCGATGAATTTCGAAAGCGCCGCGGGTGCGCGGAACCGGACGCGGGTGGACTCGCCCTCCCCCTCCACCGACACCACCTCGGCCACCCCGTCCACATGGCCCGAGACGATATGGCCGCCGAGTTCGTCGCCGACCTTGAGCGCGCGTTCGAGATTGACCCGCTTGCCCGGTTCCCACGTCCCGAGATTGGTCTTGGACTGGGTTTCCGCCGAGATGTCGACCGCGTACCAGTCGGGGCCGAGATCGACCACGGTGAGGCAGACGCCGTCCGCGGCGATCGAGGCCCCGATATCGATGCTCGCGGTCTCGTAGCCGGTCCGGATCCGCGCATGCATGTCGCCGGTGCGGGTGATCTCGGTGACGTCGCCGATGTCGGTGATGATGCCTGTGAACATGGGATCTCTCCTTTTCGACATGGGTAGGCGACTGCGCGGGATTTGCCAAGCTGCACGGCGTCGGCGGACGGCGGGAAGCGGTTTCGAAACCGCTTGTCACGCGGCTTCGAAGCCGCGTCGCCCGGTCCGGCCGGGCGGCCGCCGCTTCAACCGTGACGTGTGATCCTGCCACAGGCGGCCGGGAACTGCGGCCGCCCGCCCCGGAAGCGCGTGACACCGCCCGGGCGAGACCGCAGAATGGCGCCGCGGCGACAGGCCGCCACGCGCGCAACGCCAGAAACGGAGGGGCCCGTGATCGCCAGCAACGCCAGCGCCGACCGCGTCTTCCTGTTTCTCCAGGGGCCGCACGGGCCCTTCTTTCGCCAGCTCGCCGGGATGCTGCGCGCCGCGGGCGCGACCTGCTGGCGGGTGGGGTTCACCCGCGGCGACGCGGTGTTCTGGGGCGACCGCACCTCCTTCATCCCCTTCACCGCGCCGCAGGAGGCCTGGCCCGACAGCTTCGCCCGGCTTCTCGCCGAGAAACACGTCACCGATATCGTGCTCTACGGCGACACCCGCTGGATCCATGCCGAAGCGGTTCGGATCGCCCGCGCCCGCGGATGCACGGTGCATGTCTTCGAGGAGGGCTATCTGCGGCCCTACTGGGTGAGCTATGAACGCGGCGGCTCGAACGGGCATTCGCGGCTGATGCGGATGTCGGTCGCCGAGATGCGGGCGGCGCTCGCCGACGCCAGCCGCGAAACCCCGGTCGCGCCCGCCCATTGGGGCGACATGCGCCAGCACATCTTCTACGGCGCGCTCTACCATTTCTTCGTGATGTTCGCGAACCGGCGGTATCGCGGCTTCAGGCCGCACCGCGACATCCCCGTCACCCGCGAATTCGCGCTCTACCTGCGCCGGCTCCTGATGATGCCGGTCCACGCCGTCGACCGCCGCCTCGCGACCCGCAGGGTTCTGCGCGGCGGCTATCCCTATCACCTCGTGCTGCTGCAGCTCGCCCACGATTCGAGCTTCACCGCCCACAGCCCCTTCGCCACGATGTCGGAGTTTCTCGACATCGTCATCGCCGGCTTCGCCAACGGCGCGCCGCGGCATCATCGCCTGGTGTTCAAGGCCCATCCGCTGGAAGACGGACGGGAACCATTTGAGATGGAAATCAAGAGACTGTCGGCCAAACATGATTTGACGGACCGGGTCCATCACCTGCGCGGCGGCAAGCTCGCGCGGCTGCTCGACCAGGCCCGCTCGGCGGTGACGGTCAACTCCACCGCGGCGCAACAGGTGCTCTGGCGGGGCTTGCCGCTGCGCGCTTTCGGGGCGGCGATCTATGCCAAGCCCGACTTCGTCTCGACCCAGCCGCTGGCAGAATTCTTCGCCCACCCGACCCGTCCCGACAGCGCCGCCTACCGCGATTTCCGCGCCTATCTGCTCGAAACCAGCCAGGTGGCGGGCGGCTTCTATTCCGGCCGCGGCCGGCGCCAGCTCCTGAGACAGGTCGTCGACATGATGCTCAGCCCGGACGATCCCTACGACGCGCTCGCCCGCGGCACCGCCGCGCCGCGCCAGAGGCTGCGTGCGGTCACCTGAAACCGCCCCCACCTGCGCCCGGGATCCGCCCCGGCCCACCCCGTTTCCGCCCCGCCGCCGCCCGCGCAGGCGGCGCCCGTCGGACCGCGCCCGCGATCAGATCCGCGCCACGCGCGGCACGGACGCAACACAATCCGGCCGCTTTTGCGTCACAGCGCCGTCTTGGGCTGGATTTTTCGAACATGGGCCGGTAGGTTGGCAAAAAAAGATCCACAGGCAGAATGCCACCAGAACTCCATAAGGAGCCCGAGCAGTGAATTTCATGGGTATTCCATGGGCGCGTTATGCGACCCTTCTTTCGTGTGTTGTCGGCATTTCCGCCTGCAGCATGCTCCCCGCGCCGGGGCCGACCAAGTCCGACATCTACGCCGGATCGGTCCAGAAGCAGGGGGACGCCTTCGTCGTCGCCGTCAACGACAACGTCACGCGGGCGACCGCGGTGGTGCCCGCCGCCGGTTTCCCCGACGGCTTCGCCCAGGCCGGCGTGGTCGGGCCCGACACGATCCGTCCGGGCGACGTCCTCAGCGTCTCGATCTGGGAAAACGTCGAGGAGGGCATTCTCGCCAAAGCCGCGACCCCCGCCGTGCTGAACGAGGTGCAGGTCGACGGCGCCGGGTTCATCTTCGTGCCCTATGCCGGCCGGATCCAGGCCAGCGGCAACAGCCCCGAGGCGGTCCGCCGAATCATCACCCAGAAACTCGAACAGCAGACCCCGGACCCGCAGGTTCTGGTCTCGCGGGTCGCCGGCGACGGTGCGACGGTGTCGATCACCGGCTCGGTCGGCGGCCAGGGCGTGTTCCCGATCGAACGCCCGACCCGCAAGCTCGGCGCAATGCTCGCCAGCGCCGGCGGCGTCAGCGTCCCGGTCGAATCCGCGGTGGTCAAGGTCATCCGCGGCGACCGCTCCGGTCAAATCTGGTATCAGGACCTGTTCGACCATCCCGAGCTCGATATCGCGCTGCGCAACGGCGACCGGATCCTCGTCGAGCAGGACAGCCGCGCCTTCACCGTTCTGGGCGCGACCGGCGCCCAGACCCGCGTCAAGTTCGAGGCCCAGACGCTCAGCGCCATCGAGGCGCTCGCCCAGGTCGGCGGCCTCGTCCCCACCCAGGCGGACCCGACCGGTATCTTCGTCTTCCGCAACGAGCCTGCCGAGATCGCGTCGCAGGTGCTCGGGCGCACCGATCTGATCGGCGCACAACGGCTGGTCTACGTGCTCGACCTCACCGAACCGAACGGCATGTTCATGGCCCGCGACTTCCTGATCCGCGACAACGACACGGTCTACGTCACCGAAGCGCCCTATGTGCAATGGGCGAAGCTGATCACCGCGATCACCACCACCGCCGGGGCGGCCTCTGCGGTTGGCAACCTGGCCACACAGGCCGGTATCATCCAGAAGTGATGGCCACCGGTCGGATCGACCGAAGCGCCGCCGGGACCGAGCACCAGTCCCGGCGGCTTTTCATTCCCTCCCTCACCTTCCGCCGCGACCGCCGGCTCAGACGCATCGTCGAACTGGCGGGCTGGGAGCTTTCCGTCTTCGGCCGCCCGCGCCCGACCGACACGGTGGGGATCTGGGGCGCCGCCGGCACCGCCGCACGCGCCCACCGGCTCGCGGACAGGACCGGCGCGCAGAAGCTCTATCTCGAAGACGCTTTCCTGCGCTCGGTGCGCCCGGGGCGCGATGGCGAGCCGACCATGGGGCTGGTCTTCGACAGGACGGGCCTGCATTTCGACGCCACCCGGCCCTCGGATCTCGAAACCCTGCTGGCGACCCACCCTCTCGACGACAGCGCGCTGCTCACCCGCGCGCGCCACGCCGCCGAGCACATGGTCACGGCGCATCTGTCGAAATACAACGATTTCGACCCTGCCCTGCCGTTGCCCGACGCCCCCTTCGTGTTGATTGTCGACCAGACCGCGGGCGATGCCTCGCTGATGGGCGCGGGCCGCGAACGGTTCCACGAGATGCTCGCCACCGCCGCCGAGGAACACCCCGGCATGGCGATCGTGGTCAAGAGCCATCCCGAAACCGCCGCCGGCCACCGCCCCGGCCATTTCGGCGCGCAGGATGCAAGCCCCCTCGTCACCCTGGTCGACGGGCCGGTCGACCCCTGGGCCCTGCTCGCCCGCGCCGCCGCCGTCTACACGGTAAGCTCCGGGCTCGGCTTCGAGGCGATCCTGGCGGGCCACAAGCCCCGGGTCTTCGGCACGCCCTGGTATGCGGGCTGGGGGCTGACGCTGGACGAAGAGGTCTTTCCCCGACGCGGCCGCCGGCTCACCCGGACCCAGGCCTTCGCCGCCGCGATGCTGCTCTACCCGACCTGGTACGACCCCTATCACGATGCGCTCTGCGGCCCGGAACAGGTGCTGAGCGCGCTGGAGGCCCAGGCCCGCGCCTGGCGCGAAGACCGCGAGGGCTATGTCGCCGCCGGCATGAGCGGCTGGAAACGCGGGCCCCTCACCCGGTTCTTCGGCGCCGGCCCCATGGCCTTCCGCGACGGTCCCGCCGCCCTCGCCGAGGCCCAAAAGACCGGGCGCCGGCTGATGGTCTGGGCGAGCAAGGCGGACAGCCTGGGCGACACCGGCGACATGCCGCTCCTGCGGGTCGAGGACGGTTTCCTACGCTCGCGCGGGCTCGGCGCCGCGCTCACCGCGCCGCTCTCGCTGGTGCGCGACGATCTCGGCATCTACTACGACCCGACGGCCGAAAGCCGGCTCGAACGGCTGATCGCCGCCTCGGCCCGGCTGCCCGAGGGCGCGCGCGCAAGGGCCGACCGGCTGGTCGAAGGTCTGACCCGTGCGCGGCTGACAAAGTACAACCTCGCCGGTAACGTTCCGGACCTTCCCGAAGGCCACCGCATCCTGGTGCCCGGCCAGGTCGAGGACGACGCCTCGATCCGGCTCGGCTGCGGCGGGATCGCGACCAATCTCGGGCTCCTGGAAGCCACGCGTGCCGCCAACCCGCACGCGGTGATCGTCTACAAGCCGCATCCGGATGTCGAGGCGGGCCTGCGCGCGGGTGCGGTGCCCGCGGAACAGCTGGCGGGGCGCGCCGACGTGGTGGCCGAGGCGGCCGACCCGGTGGCGCTGATCGAGGCGGTGGACGAGGTCTGGACACTGACCTCGCTCCTCGGTTTCGAAGCGCTGATCCGGGGCCGCAAGGTGACCTGCCTCGGCGCGCCCTTCTATGCCGGCTGGGGGCTGACCCGCGACCTCGGCCCGGTGCCGCGGCGACGCTGGGCGCGACCGGATGTGACCGCGCTCGCCCATGCCGTTCTGATCGCCTATCCGCGCTACCACGACCCGGTGACCGACACCCCCTGCCCGGTCGAACTGGTCGCCGACCGGCTCGCCGCCGGGGTAACCGCGTCCACCGGGGCGCGCACCCGGCTCATGGCGCAGGCGCAGGGGCTGACCGCCGGGCGGTTTGGCCCGTGGTGGCGCGTGCGACGGCGGTAGCACGCAGACCTGCACATCCCGAACCGGTTTGCGTCGGGATCCGGGCACGCGTGACGCAGGTCTTGCCGGTCTCCAACCCCGCGCGTCACCGCTCCCGGCCGGCCACGGGCGGCGGTGCCGCGGTCCGTGCGGTCTGCGGCGACACCGTTGCCGAGCGCAGCCAGAACCGGGCGGTGAGCGCCACGGCGGCGGCGGTGAGCCCGGAGACGAGCCCGCCCCAGACCCCGACCGCGCCGAAGCCGAGCCAGATCCCGAGCGCCCAGGCGGAGCTTGCGCCGATTGCCCAGTAGCTGGCGGCGGCGATCCACATCGGCACCCGGGTGTCCTGCATCCCGCGCAGCAGCGCGATGGCGTTGACCTGGGTCGCGTCGGCGAGCTGGAACAGCGCCGCCACCAGCAGGAGACCGCGACCGAGCGCAACGATCTCCGCGCGCAGCGGCTCGTCGGGGGCGATGTAGAGCGAGACCAGGACCTCGGGCAGCAGCATGAACAGCACCGCCGCGACCGCAGCCCAGCCGACGCCGAGCAGGAACGCCGCCTTGGCGCCCGCGCGCAGGGCTTTGGCATCGCCCCGGCCGAAGGCGCGGCCCGCGCGCACCGTCGCCGCATTGGACAGGCCGAGCGGCACCATGA
>JAGRMP010000230.1:0-3281 GCA_020441225.1 Maritimibacter sp.
CAGGTTCTGGCGGATGTTGCGCATCACCCCCTCGGCGAGGCGGCGGGCGCGCAGGATGCCGGTGAGGTCGCCCTTGACCAGCGTGAGGCCCGCGCTTTCCACCGCCACGTCGGCGCCGGTGCCCATGGCGATGCCCACATCGGCGGCGGCGAGTGCCGGGGCGTCGTTCACGCCGTCGCCGGCCATCGCCACCGAGGCGCCGCCCTGGCGGAGCTCCTCGACCAGTGCGGCCTTGTCCTCGGGCGAGACGCCGGCGCGCAGCTCGTCGATGCCCAGCTCCCGCGCCACCGCCTGCGCCGTGCGCTCCTCGTCGCCGGTCGCCATGACGATGCGCAGCCCCTCGGCGTGGAGCGCGCGGATCGCTTCGGGCGTGGTCTCCTTGATCCGGTCGGCAACGGCGAGGAGCCCCGCGACCGAACCGTCGACGGCGAGGAACATCACCGTCTTGCCATCGCCGCGCAGGCGGTCGGATTCCTCGGAGGCGTCCGAAATCTCGGCCCCTTCCGCTGTCATCAGCGCAGCATTGCCGAGCGCCACCCGCGCGCCGTCGATCCGGCCGCGCACGCCCTGGCCGGTGACCGCTTCGAACCCGTCCACCTCAAGCCGCGGCGCATCTTCGGCGCCCGCGACGATGGCCTCGGCGAGCGGGTGTTCGGAGCCGCGCTCCAGGGCGGCGGCGAGGGCTTGCAACCGGCGCTCGTCGATCCCGCGCGCGATCACGTCGGTGAGCGCCGGTTTGCCTTCGGTGAGCGTACCGGTCTTGTCCACGATCAGCGTATCGACCCTGGCGAAGCGCTCCAGCGCCTCGGCGTCGCGCACCAGCACGCCTGCATTGGCGCCGCGGCCCGTGCCGACCATCACCGACATCGGCGTGGCAAGTCCCAGCGCGCAGGGACAGGCGATGACCAGCACCGACACCGCCGCCACGGTCGCGTAGCCGAGCTCTGGGCTCGGGCCCCAGACCATCCAGGCGATGAAGGCGAGCACAGCGGCAGCGACCACGGCGGGCACGAAGTAGAACGACACCCGGTCGGCGAGCCCCTGAATGGGCGCGCGCGACCGCTGCGCCTGGCCCACCATCGCGACGATGCGGGCAAGCGTGGTCTCGGACCCGACGGCGCGCGCCTCCATCACGAAGCTGCCCTGTTTGTTGAGGGTGCCGCCGGTGACGGCGTCGCCCACGGCTTTCTCGACCGGCACCGGTTCGCCGGTCAGCATGCTCTCGTCGATGGACGAGCCGCCCTCGGCGATCTCGCCGTCGACCGGCACCGCTTCGCCCGGCCGCACCCGCAGCCGGTCGCCCGCCTGCACGGCGTCGAGCGGCACGTCTTCCTCGCCGTCACCGGTGACCCGCCGCGCGGTCTTGGGGGCGAGGTCCATCAGCGCGCGGATCGCGTCGCCGGTACGGTCGCGGGCGGTGAGCTCCATGATCTGGCCGATGAGCACGAGGATCAGGATCACCGCGGACGCTTCGAAATAGACCGGCGGCTGCCCGTGGGCATCCAGCATCTCGGCCGGGAACAGCCCCGGCGCAAGCAGCCCCGCGAGCGAGAACAGATAGGCCGCCGCGGTGCCCAGCGCGATCAGCGTCCACATGTTGGGCGAGCGGTTCACCACCGATTTCCAGCCGCGCCCGAAGAACGGCCGCGCGATCCAGAGCACCGGCGTCGCCAGGATCGCCTGCAACCAGACAAAGGCGCTGGGACCGATCCAGTCGTGGAACGGCAGCCCCACATGCGCCCCCATCTCGAGCACGAAGACCGCCGCGGCGAGCGGTCCGCCGATCCACAGACGGCGCTTGAAATCGACGAGTTCCGGGTTCGGCCCGCTGTCGGCGGCGGGGGTCATCGGTTCCAGCGCCATGCCGCATTTCGGACAGTCGCCGGGGTGGTCCCGGACCACTTCGGGGTGCATCGGACAGGTGTATTGCGTGCCCGCGGGCATCGGCTCGGGCGCGGGCCGGTCGCCGCGGTAAAATTCGGGATCGGCGGTGAACTTCCGTTCGCATCCCTCCGAGCAGAAATAGAACATTTCGCTGTCATGCCTGACCATGTGTTCGGCGGTCGACCTCTCCACATCCATGCCGCAGACCGGATCCGTCGCGGTCAGATAGTCTTCGGGCGCGGCCACGAACCTGTCGCGACAGCCCTCCGAGCAGAAATGATAGCGGTGCCCCGCGTGGTCGTGGCCGGGCTTGCCGGCCTTGGGATCGACGATCATGCCGCAGACGGGGTCGCGGGTGACCGCCGCGTTGGCCTGGCCGGTTTCGTCGCAGGACATGCAGTCAGAAGCAGTCATTCTCGGCCTCCTTTCTTGGCGTCGACCCAACAGGTGGGGCCTCCAGCCGCTGGAGGGTCAAGGGGGCCCTGCCAACGTGCGTTTCGGTTGCCCCGCGACGCGCGCGGTGGATCTACGGGCCACGGGGGCACGTCAAACAAGGTGAACATCGCCCGGCCAAAGGGCCAGTTTTCTCACCAAGGCGTGACTTCTCCTTCCCCCGACCGGTCCCTTCAGGATGGCCGGGACCGACGCGCGCATGAACATCGGCGACGCCGCGAAGGACACCGGGCTCCCGGTCAGGACCATCCGTTGCGACGACGGCCACCGGTCGGGCCGCGCCGTCCGCGCGCGCTCCCGGGTGAACCTCGCCGCGGTGCCGGTCCGTCCCGCCGAGCGGAGCGGGCCGGAAATGCGGCTGGCGGAGATGATCGCGCAGTGCCACGGCGACGACGCGCCCGATGGCGCGATCCTCGATGCGTTGACAGACCGTGTCGGGGCCGAAGGTTGACAGCCCGTCGCCATGGCGGGCAAAACGGCAGGGACCGAACCGGAGACTTCGCGCTGCGCACCCTGATCCTGATCCTCGCCACCGCCCTGACCGTGCTGGTTTCGACCGGCGCCGGGGTGCTGGCGTACGACATCGAAGCGGATGCGGGCGCCATGCCGATGGCGCATGCGTCGCTTGAAGATTGCGCCGACTGCCACGATCACGGCGACCCCGCCGCCCATGGCGACCACCGTCTGTGCGCCGACTGTGCGGCTTGCGGGGTGACCGCTGTCGAGATGCGCGCGCCCGAGGTCACGGCGGCGTTCACGCGGATGGCGGTCCTCTATCCGGCGGTCCCCCACCAACCTGCGGCGCAGCCCGTCGTCACCGACCCGCCGCCACCGCGCGTCTGAAGCACAGAGCCGCTGCCGGGTATTGCCCGGCGTGTCGGGTCCGAACGGGCCCTGTCAGACATTCGGGATCACCATGAAATCTATCCTTATCCTCGCCGGGG
>JAGRMP010000230.1:3359-6250 GCA_020441225.1 Maritimibacter sp.
CCACCGCCACCGAACCCGGCGCCCCGTTGGTCGCCGTGTCCCTGCCCGCGTCGCTGTCGGACGAGGCACAGATCGGCAAGCTCGGCTTCGACGGCATCTGTGCCGACTGCCACGGCGAAAATGCCGCCGGCCGGGACGGCATGGGGCCGCCCCTCGTCCACATCTACTACGAACCCTCGCATCACGCCGACATGGCGTTTCAACTCGCGGTCCAGAACGGCGTGCGCGCCCATCACTGGAGCTTCGGCGACATGCCGCCTCAAGAGGGCCTGACCCGGGCCGATGTCGCCGCCATCACGACCTATGTGCGCGAATTGCAGCGCGCCAACGGGATCAACTGACCCATGAACAACGCAAGGACATTCGACATGAAAGCCAAGACCATCTTTCCCATCCTGCTCACCCTGGCCACAGCGGGCGCCGCGACGAGCGCCGCGCTGGCCCATGGCGGGGTGCAGAACCAGGCCGTGCTGGCCCGCATGGACGCGATGAAGGCGATCGGCGACGCCACCAAGGTGCTCGGCGAGATGGCCAAGGGCGCGACCGCTTTCGATGCCGCCGCCGCGCAGGCCGCGGCAGCCGAAATCGCGGCCCATGCGGCCGAAACGCCCGCCCTGTTCGCGGCGCCCGAGACCGACCCGAAATCGGAAGCGCTGCCGGGGATCTGGGAGGATTTCGCGGATTTCACCGCCAAGGCAAGTGCGCTGGAGGCCCGCGCCGACACCCTTGCCTCGGGGCTGGAAACGCCCGACGACCTGAACGCCGGTCTCGGCCAACTCGGCGAAGCCTGCACGGCCTGCCACAAGGCGTACCGCGAATGAACCCGCCGCAGTTCACCCGGCGCGGTGTGCTTGCGGCCGGCGCCGCGTCGCTCCTCCTGCCGCGTGCCGCGCAGGCGGTGCCCGTCGAGCTGCACGCCGGCGTGGCGATGGCGCAGATCGCCCCCGCGGGCTACCCGGCCACCGAGGTCTGGGCCTATGACGGCCAATTGCCCGGGCCGATCCTGCGGGCCCCGCAAGGCAGCCGGTTCGCGCGCCGCTTCGTCAACGGGCTCGACGTGCCGAGCTCGATCCACTGGCACGGCATCCGGATCGACAACGCGATGGACGGCGTGGCCGGCCTCACCCAGGACCCGGTGCCGCCAAGCGGCAGCTTCGACTACGACTTCGACCTGCCCGACGCCGGCACCTACTGGTATCACGCCCACACCAATTCGATGGAGCAGGTCGCCCGCGGTCTCGCCGGCGCGCTGATCGTCGACGAGGCCGACCCGCCGGATGTCGACCGCGACGAGGTCTGGGTGCTCGACGACTGGCTGATCGACCCCGAAACTCTGCAGATCGACCCGGGTTTCGGCCGGATGATGGACCTCAGCCATGGCGGCCGCACCGGCAATCTCGTCGGCACCAACGGACAATTCGGCTTCGGCATCGCGGCCATGCGCAACGAACGGCTGCGCCTCAGGCTCATCAACGCCGCCAACGCCCGGATCTTCGTGCTGTCGCTCGACGGGCTCGACGGCTGGGTCGTCGCCCTCGACGGCATGCCGCTCGCGGCGCCCGAGCGGGCCGGGGCCGAAGTGATCCTCGCCCCCGCCCAACGCATCGACCTGATCGTCGATGTGACTGCAGCGCCCGGCAGCGATGCCGCGCTCCTGCGCCTCGACCGGGACGGGACCTGGCAACCGCAGGTGCGGGTTTCGGTGACGGGCGAAGCGGCCAGGACGGCGCGCCCCGCACCCGCCGCCCTGCCGCCGAACCCCCGGATGGCGGTGCCGGGGCTCGCCGACGCCCGGCGGTTCGAGATGCGGATGGAGGGCGGCATGATGGGCGGGATGCGCGCGGCCCGATACGAGGGCCAGGATCTCGACGCCCGCGCGTTGGCGCAGCGCGGCCAGTTCTGGGCCCTGAGCGGCGTGGTCGGTCGCACCGACGCGCCCTTCGCCGATCTCGCGCGCGGGGAAACGGTGCGCGTTGCGCTCATCAACGACACCGCCTTCCCCCATGCGATGCACCTGCACGGCATGCATGTCCGCGAAATCGCCGCGGACGGCACCCCCGGCCCGCTGCGCGACACGGTGCTGAGCCTGCCGGGAGAGCCCACCGAGATCGCCTTCGTCGCCGACAACCCCGGCGACTGGCTGTTTCATTGCCACATGCTCGGCCACGCCGCCTCGGGCATGACAACCTGGGTGAGGGTCTCCTGATGCGGGCGGTATTCCTGAACGTGATCCTGATCCTGGCGCTCGCCGCCGCCGCCCGGGCCGACCACGAATTCGACGGTCGCGACATCGCGGCGGGCGCACGGCTCTACGCCGAGCATTGCGCGGCCTGCCACGGCGCCGAGTTGGAGGGACAGCCGGATTGGCAGGTTCCCGGCCCCGACGGCGTGCTCCCCGCCCCGCCGCACGACGAAACCGGGCATACCTGGCACCACCCCAACACGCTCCTGTTCGACTACACCAAACTCGGCGGGCAGGGCCTGGTCGAAAAGATGGGGCTCGGCGATTTCCAAAGCGGCATGCCCGCCTTCTCAGAAGTACTGACCGACGAGCAGATCTGGGAGGTTCTGGCCTTCATCGCCTCGACCTGGCCGGACCGGATCGCGGACATGCAGGCCACACGAAACCCGCCGCATTGACCGGGCCTGTGGCTTGGGGGGCGGCACAACCGCGGAGAAAAACCGCGAAGAATCGGCCTGTTTCAAGCGCCTCGAAAGATGGCGCACGGATTGGCCCCCGAACTCTGCGGGCCGATCTTTCGACTTCATTTTGAACATTGGTGGCGGAGACGAAGGGATTCGAACCCTCGAGACAGTTTCCCGTCTACTCCCTTAGCAGGGGAGCGCCTTCGACCACTCGGCCACGTCTCCGCTGGCCTGTCTATGGATGT
>JAGRMP010000231.1 GCA_020441225.1 Maritimibacter sp.
TCAGCATCGGCGGCGCGGGCAGTTGGGCATTGCCCGGCCCGAACAGATCGCCGGCTGCGCATTTGAGCAGGTCTTCCTTGGTGAAACTCGTGGGATAATCCGCCATCTGCGCTGCTTTCGCCTTTCCTGTGAGGGGTTTGCGCGAGGGTATCACCGGCATGTGCCGCGAGACAAGGGCGAGGGAACGCGCGTGCCGCAGGGGAAAATAATTGAAAAAACGGCGTTTCGCCGCTATCTTCACCCGTCAGTGGCGCGATCGAGCGGTACGGAGGGCGGTGCCCCCTGCCACGAGGGCGGCCGGGACCGGGGACGAGATGATCGAAATCGACAGGATAGAGACCGAAGACACCCTGCCCGGGGCCGACTGGCTCGCCGGGGCCGATGTGCGGCCGACGCGGCAGCGGGTGCTGCTCGCCAATCTGCTGATCGGCGATGGCCGCCACCGTCATGTTACCGCCGAAAGCCTCTATGACGCGGTCTGCGACAGCGGCGAGCGGGTCGCGCTGGCGACGGTCTACAACACGCTCAAGACGTTTTCCGAAGCCGGGCTCCTGCGCGAGATCACCGTGAACGGCGCGCGCAGCTATTTCGACACCGACACGTCGAACCACGCGCATTTCTATTGGGAAGACAGCGGCGAACTGGCTGACGCGGGCCATGACAGCCCGGAGCACGAAGTGCTGGTGTCGAACCTGCCGTCGCCGCCCGGAGGCACCGAGATATCGAAGATCGACGTGGTGATCCGCCTCAAAAGGACCTGACCCCGGGGCGCCGGGAAACTGCCGCCCGACCGGGCGCAAGGGTTTTCAAAAAACCCTTGCCAAGATCCTTCAAAAGGATCTTGCCCGCGTCTCAGCCGATCGACACCAGTTCGATATCGAACACCAGGTCCTCGCCGGCGAGCGGATGGTTCGCGTCGAGCGTCATCTTGGTGTCCGACACCGCGGTCACGCGCACCGGCATCTGCTGGCCGTCGGGGCCCTGCATCGCCAGCGTGATGCCCACTTCGCGCGGGATGTCGGCGGGCAGCTCGTCGAGCGGTACCTCGAGCACGCGGTCGGAATGGCTGGGGCCGTAGGCCTCCATCACACCCACTTCGACCCGTTTCTTCTCACCGACCGACATGCCGGGCATCGCCTTGTCGAGCCCGGGTATGATCTGTCCGGAACCGACGGTAAACTCGAGCGGGTCGCGCCCTTCCGAGCTGTCGAACACGGTACCGTCGTTGAGCGTGCCGGTATAGGTAATGCGGACGGTGTCGCCGTCTTTGGCTTGGGTCATGGATCTCTCATCTTTCGGGGAGGTGAATTGGGCAAGGCCGCCGGGGTCCGAATATCCGGGGGCGGGTGCTTGCGGGGGTTTGCCCCAGTGTGGGGGCGATCGCCCGGGAAGTAAACCCGCGCGCCGGACCGGAAGCGGCGGGGCGGTGTGTGCGACCGGTTGCGGCCGGGGCGATCCCGGCGCAATGTGGCGTCACGATACGACCCGTCCCGGGGTATCGGGTTGACCGAGACAAGGAACCGATCATGCACCACACCGCCTCCCGCCTCACCGCCTCCCGCCTCACCGCCCCCCACATCACCGCCGCCCTTGCCGCCGCCTTCGCCGTTTCGGCCCCCACGGCCGGGCTCGCGCACCTGGCGCCGGGCGAATACGGCTCCTTCGCCGCGGGTTTCACCCATCCGCTCTTCGGGCTCGACCACGTGCTCGCGATGGTCGCCGTCGGGCTCTGGGCCGCGCTGATCGGCGGGCGGGCGCTCTGGGCGCTGCCGCTCGGCTTCGTTTCCGGCATGGTGGTGGGCTTCGTCATGGCGCTCGCAGGCATCGGCCTGCCCTTCGTCGAACCGATGATCCTGGCCTCGACCGTGGTCTTCGGTCTCGTCGTGGCGCTTGCGCTGCGCACGCGGGTCGAGATCGCCGTCGCCCTCGTCGCGGTCTTCGCGCTGTTCCACGGCCACGCCCATGGCGGCGAGCTGGGGCAGGCGGGGGTCTACGCCTTCGGTCTCGGCTTCGCGGTGAACACCGCGCTCCTGCATCTCGCCGGGATCGGCATCGGCCTCGCCGCCATCCGCTTCGGCGGTGCGCGCAACCTGCCCGCCCGGGCGACCGGCGTGGCGACCGCGATCCTGGGGCTGGGTGTCATCTTCGGCTAGGCGGGGTGGGCGCGCACAAGCGGACCAGTTAGCGCTAACGTCAATAAAAACAACAGCTTGACACCCTGTGCGAGCTCGCACACCCCGCGCACATGCCGCGCGCACACCCCCGTCAGGCGGTCAAAACCACTGCCCCGGCTCCATCAGCCCAAGGTCGAGAAGCTGTTGCGACGACCAGTCGAGCGGCACCGAATTGTGCCAGCGAAAGGTCTTGATGTCATAGGTCGAGCCGGGGTTGGTCTTGAGCGCCTTGGCGGTGCGGAAACTGACGATGGCCGCGGTCAGGTTGTGGTGCCAGGGGCAGGCATAGGTGTTGTATTCCTCGTCCGAGAAAGTGTGGTCGCCCCTCAGCCGCAGCCCCGGCCGGGCCCGGAACAGCGCGATTCGGTCGATCCGGCGCCGGTTCGCGGGCACGTGTTCCTCGAACCGCCACCTCAGCCCGCCGAAAAAGTCGAGCTGGCGTTCGCGCGGGTGCCCGGTTGCCGGGTCGGGGCGTCCCAGCGCGTAATAGCCCGAGCGGTCCAGCCAGGCGGCCTCGAGCGCAACCGCGTCGGGAAACCGCTCGAGATCGCCGGCATAGGCGTCGACCACGTAGCTCAGCATCGCATCGCGCCGCTCGCCTTCGTGAAAGGTCAGCATCTCGCCGATGGTGCGGGTCTCGC
The DNA here is from genome assembly GCA_020441225.1 of Maritimibacter sp. Next base: position 2,816 of record JAGRMP010000231.1, read on the forward strand.
AGAACGGGAAAAACAGGTACTCGGCGTTGTAGCAGTAATAGAGCCAGGTCCCCGGCATGGCGTCGATCACGGCGTTCACGGCCCGCTCCAACGCGCCCTCGGCGGTCACGTCATAGTCGACCCGGTCGAGCCCGGTTTCGCTTTCCGCATCGAGGCCGAGGGCGTCGGGCGCGAACAGCACGAGCCGGGCAAAGCCGAGGTCGCGGTGGTAGCGGATCGTGCTGTCGACCTCGACCAGATCCTCGACGAAGATCAGCGCGACCGGACCCCCGGTCCGGGCGGCGCGGGTGGCGGAGAGGAACTCCTGCAATGATCCGTAGCGCATGTCTGCCTCTGTCCCCCGGGACGCAGACTCTCCGATCCCGGCGGCCATTGCAACACCGTGTGCGCGGCGTCGGGGGCGTTGCAGGCAAGGGGGCAATCGGCTAGACCCGGGCCCTGAATTCCCGGGAGCGCGACCGATGGCCGATGCCAAGAAACTCTTCATCCGCACCTATGGCTGCCAGATGAACGTCTACGACAGCGAGCGCATGGCCGAGGCGCTGGGCGCGACGGGCTATGTCGAGACCGACACGCCCGACGACGCCGACATGATCCTGCTCAACACCTGCCATATCCGCGAGAAGGCGGCGGAAAAGGNNAAGGTCTATTCCGAGCTCGGCCGCTACAAGGCGCTGAAGGCGGCGAAGCCGGATCTCAAGATCGGCGTCGCGGGCTGCGTCGCCCAGGCCGAGGGCGAAGAGATCATCGCCCGTCAGCCGATGGTCGACCTCGTGGTCGGACCGCAGACCTACCACCGGCTGCCCGAGATGGTGGCCCGGGCGGGGCAGGGGGCGAAGGTGGTCGACACCGAATTTCCCGCAGAAGACAAGTTCGACGAGCTCGCATCGCGGCCGAAAGCCAAGCACGGCCCCACCGCTTTCCTCACCGTGCAGGAAGGCTGCG
>JAGRMP010000232.1 GCA_020441225.1 Maritimibacter sp.
GCAGCCCCGCGATCCGCCCGCCCTGTTTCGACGGGTCCATCGGGAACAGATCGTACAGATCGCCCTGCTTGATCTTCTCGCCCCAGGCGTCGCTCATCGCCTTGATGATCGCACGGGTGTTGGGCTGGTTTTCGCGGTTTTCGAAGTATTCTTCCCGCAGGTAGTTGATCACGTCCCAGTGCCGCTCGGTCAGTTCCGGAATATCCTCCGCCGCCGCCATCGCCCGCGCGAGGTCTTCCGACCAGTCGTCCTGGTTGACCAGGAAGCCGGTCGCGGTGGTTTCGATCGACTGGCCGTTGAATTCGAATGCCATTGTGTCCTCCCATGGTGCATTCCGTCCGCGGGGCACGACGCGCCGGCGCGAACATTCAAAGATCACGATATACGATTTCCATCCCCGTGGCCAAGAGGCAAGAACGGCCTGCGGGCGCGGATGTCAGCCGGGGTTTCGCGAGGCGTGGACGCGGTCGAGCGCCGCGGCAAGCTCGGCTTCCAGCGTGGCAAAGCCGCGCGTGGCGGTCGCGTCCCGGCGTGCGATCAGCACGTAATCCCACCCGGGCCGGCCCCGGGTCGCCAGCACGCTGCGGGCGAGCGCCCTGAGCCGGCGCTTGGCGCGGTTGCGGGCGACGGAATTGCCGACTTTTTTCGAAGCGGTGAAGCCCACGCGGATGCCCGCGTCCGGGGCCTCTTCGGCGGCCCGGCGACGGGCCTGCAGCACGAAGGCGGGGGTCGGGGCCTTGCGCGCCCGGGCGCAGGCCAGGAAATCGGCGCGTTTGTTCAGAACCTGCATCGGGTCCTCCCGGCCGGTTCGCCGATGGCGCAAACGGAAGCCGCCGGCGGCCTGTCCTGAACGGTGGCCCCCGGCGGCATCAATGTCTCCCGGCGCTGATGAGCGGACTGTCGAGCGTGCTGGCGCGGACGCCGGCGGTCGCTCAGGCGCTCAGGCGCTTGCGGCCACGCGCACGACGCGCGTTGAGAATTTTGCGCCCGCCCTTGGTCGCCATGCGCGCACGGAATCCGTGGCGGCGCTTGCGAACCAGGTTCGAGGGTTGAAAAGTGCGTTTCATCGCCCGTCTCCGTCACACATGCCCTCAAATCCCGGTGGATTCGGGGGCAGATCCATTCGAAGCCCGGTCTATAGGCGCGGATTCAGGTCAAGTCAAACGCCGATATCCGGAAATCCGGGCCCATGCGCCGGTTGAGCCCCGGCCGGCTTGAGTTACAAAGAACCAACCGTCTCCAAAGGGGCCCAACGCGATGCTCGCAGCACTGCACCATGTTCAACTCGCCATGCCCGCGGACCGCGAAGCCGAGGCGCGCGGCTTTTACGGCGGCCTTCTCGGCCTCGACGAAATCCCCAAGCCGCCGGACCTCGCGCGCCGCGGCGGTGCCTGTTTCGAGACCGGAGAGGTTCGGGTTCATCTCGGCGTCGAAACCCCGTTTCGCCCGGCGAAAAAGGCGCATCCCGCCTTTCTCGTGCACGATCTCGCCGGGCTCCGCCTGCGATTCGATGCAGCAGGCCAAAGCTACACGCCGGACGACGCGCTGCCGGGCTTCGACCGGATCTATACCGAAGATCCCTTCGGCAACCGGATCGAACTGCTCCAGCCCGAAAGCGGGCCACCCGCAGGAGAGTGAGGCAGGAGAGCGAGTCTGTAACAATCGGGCGCGCCGGATCAATCGGGCGTGAGACCGGTCCCGCGGCTCTGGGCTTTGCCGGACGGAAGGCCCATGTTGCCCGCCAACCCGGAGAGTTCATGTCCGCCCTACACACCAACCCCTACAGGCTCCTGCCGCTCGTCGCCATCGCGCTCGCCGCGGTCGCTGGCCTGATCTGGCTGCGTCCCTATCTCTCCTTCGACGCCCTCGCGGCCCACCGCGAGACGCTCGAAGCCTTTGTGGCGGACAATTACGCGCTGGCGGTCGCCGCCTTCGTCACCGTTTACGTCGGGATCGTCGCCCTGTCGCTGCCGGGCGCGACCGTCGCCACGCTCGCGGGCGGCTTTCTGTTCGGGCTCTTTCCCGGCGTGCTCTACAATGCCGGCGCCGCCACGCTCGGGGCCGTCCTCATCTTTCTCGCCGCCCGCATGGGGCTGGGCGAACGGCTGGCCGCGCGGATCGACGCCTCTTCGGGTAAGGTGGGCCGGCTCAAACGCGGGCTCGACCGTGACCAGTGGTCGGTCCTGTTCCTCATGCGCCTCGTGCCGATGGTGCCGTTTTTCGTCGCCAACCTGATCCCCGGCCTGCTCGCGGTGCCGCTGCATCGCTATGTCGTCACCACCGCGCTCGGCATCCTGCCCGGTGCCATCGTCTACACCTCGGTCGGCGCCGGACTGGGCGAGGTCTTCGACGACGGCCGCCGCCCCGATCTCGGCGTGATCTTCGAGCCGCACGTCCTCCTGCCGCTTCTCGGCCTCTGCCTGCTCGCCGCCCTGCCGATCCTGCTCAGACCGTTCCGAAAAAGCCCCGCATGACCATGCTGACCCCCGACCTCTGCGTCATCGGGGCCGGGTCGGGCGGTCTGTCCGTCGCGGCGGGGGCCGCCCAGATGGGGGCCGATGTCGTCCTGATCGAGCGCGGCGCGATGGGGGGAGACTGCCTCAACACCGGCTGTGTCCCGTCGAAGGCGCTCCTGCACGCGGGCGCGCAAGGGCTCGACTGGCAGGCCGCCCATGCCCATGTCCGCGACACCATCGCCCGGATCGCCCCGCACGATTCGGTCGAGCGCTTCGAGGGGCTGGGCGTCACGGTCCTGCAGGGATCGGCCCGGTTCATTTCCCCGCGCGAGGTCACGGTGGGCGACACCACCCTGCGTGCGCGCCGCTATGTCGTCGCCACCGGCTCGCGGCCCTTTGTCCCCGACATCCCCGGGCTCGCCGATCTGCCCTACCTCACCAACGAGACGATCTTCGATCTGGCCGAGGCCCCGCCACACCTCGTGATCCTCGGCGCCGGGCCGGTCGGGGTCGAGATGGCAGAGGCGCATCGCCGGCTGGGCTGCGCGGTGACGGTGATCGAGGCCGGCACGGCGCTGGGCCGCGAGGACCCCGAGGCTGCCGCGCTGGTGCTCGCTGCGCTGGAAGCGGAGGGGGTGCGCCTCCTGCAGGACACCGCGGTCACCGCCGCGCGGCCGCACCCGGACAGGATCGCGCTCGCCACAACGGCGGGCGAGATCGCCGGCACGCATCTCCTGGTCGCGACCGGCCGCCGTCCCGCGGTGACCGCGCTGGGGCTCGAGGCGGCCGGTGTCGAAACCGGCCCGGGCGGGATCGTCACCGATACCGGGATGCGCACCACCAACCGGCGGGTCTATGCCATCGGCGATGTCGCGGGCGGGGCGCAGTTCACCCATGTGGCGGGGTATGAGGCCGGGCTCGTGGTCCGCTCGGCGCTGTTCGGTCTGCCGGCCCGCGCCCGCACCGACCACATCCCGCGCGCGATCTACACCACGCCGGAACTGGCGCAGGTCGGCCTGACCGAGGCCGAGGCCCGCGCCGCCCATGGCGATGCGCTGGAGGTTGTCAAAACCGATGTCTCGGCGAACGACCGCGCCGTCGCGTGCGGGCGGACGCGCGGGTTTCTCAAGGTGATGGTGGTCCGGGGCCGCCCGGTCGGCGCGACGCTGGTCGGCGACGACGCGGGCGAGCAGATCGCGTTCTGGGCCCTCGCGCTCTCCGCCCGTCTCAAGATGAGCGCCATCGCCGGCACCGTTTTGCCCTATCCGACCCTCGCCGAGCTTTCAAAGCGCGCAGCGGGTGCCTATTTCTCTCCACGACTGTTTGGTAACCTTTGGGTCAAGCGGGTCGTGCGTGCCGTTCAACGGCTCGTACCCTGACCGCCCGTTTGTGACTCTCCGCCCCTGACCCCCGCGAGGCGCGTATGTTCAACTCGTTGTCCGGCCGGTTCCTGGTCCTCACCATCGCCTTCGTGATGCTGGCGGAGGTGTTGATCTTTGTGCCGTCGATTGCGGGATTTCGCGAGGACTACCTCAAGACCCGGCTGGAACGCGCCCAGATCGCCTCGCTGGCGCTGCTGGCCGACGACATGATCGATCCCGACCTGGAAAGCGAACTGCTCCAGACCGCGGGCGTCTACAACGTGGTGCTCCTGCGCGAGGAATCCCGCGAATTGATGCTGTCCTCGCCGGTGCCGAGCCCGGTCGTGGCCACCTACGATCTGCGCGACCCGAGCCGGTTCGAGCTGATCCGGGACGGGCTCGCGCGGCTGTTCCGGCCGCAGGACGAGGTGATCCGGGTGATCGGCGCGCCGGTGCGGATGGGCGGGATCGAGATCGAGGTGACGATGCCCTCGGGGCCCCTGCACATGGCGATGCTGAGCTACAGCTGGAACATCCTGTGGCTGTCGCTGGTCATTTCCGGGATCACCGCGGGGCTGTTGTTCCTTGCCGTGCGGATGCTGTTCGTGAAGCCGATCAAGACCGTGGTCGGCTCGATGTTTTCCTATTCCCAGGCACCCGAGGATGCGCGCCGCGTGTTCGAGCCCACGTCGAAGCTGAAGGAATTGCGCGAGGCCGAACAGGCGCTGCACGACATGCAGACCCAGCTTTCCGCCGCGCTCAAGCAGAAGGAACGGCTCGCCCAGCTCGGCGGCGCGGTGGCGCGGATCAGCCACGACCTGCGCAACATTCTCACCACCGCCCAGCTCTTCGCCGACCGGGTGGAGATGAGCGGCGATCCCGGCGTGCAACGCACGGTGCCGAAGCTGATCGGCTCGATCAACCGAGCGGTGCACCTCACCGAGGCCACGTTGTCCTTTGGCCGGGCCGAGGAGCCGCCCCCCCGGTTGACCCGCGTGCCGCTCTTCGAGATCGTCGAGGACGTGGTCGAAAGCGAGCGGCTCGCCACGGGCGAGTACGACATATCCTATGGTGCCGATGTCGGCAGCGCCCTGACGGTGCGCGCCGACCCCGAGCAGCTCTACCGCATCCTGCGCAATCTCGTGCGCAACGCCCGCCAGGCCATCGAGGCGAGCGGCACACCGGGAGAAATCCTCGTGGCGGCCGAAGAAGGCCCGCGGGAATGGACGATCACCGTCACCGACACCGGGCCCGGCCTGCCGGCAAAGGCGCAGGAGACCCTGTTCCAACCCTTCGCCGCCGGGGGCCGCAAGGGCGGCACCGGCCTCGGCCTCGCCATCGCCGCGGATCTCGCGCGCGGCCATGGCGGGCGGCTCGAACTGGTCAGCACCGGCACGGACGGCACGCGCTTCGCGGTCCACCTGCCGCGGGGCATCGACGGGGCGGCCGGCTGACGGCGAATACCCCTTGCATCCCTGGCCGAGGCTCGTTACATCCCCGCTACCCGCGCGCTGGTAGCTCAGTTGGATAGAGTACTTGACTACGAATCAAGGGGTCGGGGGTTCGAATCCTCCCCAGCGCGCCACTTTTCCAGCCCATCGAAACCTGTTTGGTCGCGTGTCGCATGTCGGCGCGGGATGCGTTTGACGTTCTGAAACGGTGCACGAGGCGCGCCCCGGCCGACGGGGAACGCCGGGCCGGGGGGGCGTGGTCGCCTGAGCGTCCGGCGTGAGGGCCGGTCGTGCCGGTGCGATGCGGGTGAGTGCGCAAGGCCCCGGGATCGGAGCGGGCGTTCCGGAGGGACCGGGTGAAACCGGGTGAACGGCCATGAACGGGCGCGGAACTGGCCCGCCTGCAGGGCCGGTCACCGGGCAACGCAATGTCGCAAGCGGGTGTGATCCGGGGGGCGGTTGGAAGGGCGGGCGCCCGAATGCGATCCGCGCGGGCGCCAGCCGACAGCCGGACAGTGGGTGAGCCCCGCCCGGGCGATCCGCGCCCCCCTCGAAGCCCGGCCGGGGGCCGGTCTCAGTTCCAGGCCGGCCCGAGGGGCTGGCGCTGGTGAAGCCGGGCCCGGGCGCGGACGGGCAGGCTGGACGGGTCGGCGGTGCGGCTGCGCAGCAACGGGCAGCTCGCCGGACGGTCGACGCCCGCCGCGAGGGCCGGGCAGGTCTCGGGCACAGCGGCGCCGGTCTGCAGCGCAAGGGCACAGGGGCCGGTGCCTGGGCTGCGCGGGCCGTTCGGCGCGGCCTGGGCGTCGCCGATGGTGAAGAGCGCCGCGGCGGCGGCGAGGAGGGTAACGAAAACGATGTCGCGTTTCATGCGCGTTCTCCTTGTATGAAGGCGGCGAATGTGCCGTCCTTGTGCCGAAAGGTGTCGCACGAGTCGCCTGACGCTGGTCTGACCCCGGCCGTCAGGCTGCTGTCAGGTGCGATGCAGCACAAAGCCGCCATGACCAGAGCCGCATTTCGATCCGCACTGCTCCTCATCGTCGCGACCGCGACGACGACGCCGGCGCGGGCGGACGACGATCATGACGACGTGCGCGGCGCCTGGATACGCGGCGAGATCGTCGGGCTGTCCGAAATCCTGCCGGGCCTGGAAGCGCAGACCGGCGCGCGGTTGATCGATGCCGAGCTTGAGCATTGGCACGGCCGGATGGTTTACGAGATCGTCATGATCACCCCGGACGGCCGGCTGATGGGCCTGGTCGTCGATGCCACCACCGGCGAGATCACCGACGGGCGCGGCTATCGCTGGGGGCGGCATGGGGGCGAGGACGACGACCGACCCGGCCGCAACGGCGAAAGGGGCGATTGATGCGGGTGCTCGTGGTGGAGGATGACACGCGGATCGCGGCGGATGTGGGCGCGGCGCTGGGCGCCAGCGGCTTTCGCGTCGAGACCTGCGCCGATGGCGAGGAGGCCTGGTTCCTCGGCGATACCGAAGAGTACGACCTCGTCGTGCTCGATCTCGGCCTGCCCCGGCTCGACGGGCTGACGGTGCTGAAACGCTGGCGTGCGAACGGCCGCGAGATGCCGGTCCTGGTGTTGACGGCGCGCGGGGCCTGGACCGAGCGGGTCGAGGGGATCGACGCGGGCGCCGACGACTACCTGCCGAAGCCGTTCCGGATGGAAGAGCTCGTGGCCCGCGCCCGGGCCCTGGTGCGCCGGGCCGCGGGACGGGCGAGTGCGCTGCAGGTGGCCGGCCGGCTCAGCCTCGACGCCAACCGCATGTCGGTGGCCGTGGCCGGGGTGCCGGTCGGGGTGACGGCGCTCGAATACCGGCTCCTGGCCTATCTCGTGCTGCACCGCGACCGCGTGGTGCCGCCCACCGAGCTGATCGAACATCTCTATGGCGACGACGACGCGCGCGAGGCCAACGCGCTCGAAGCGCTGATCACCCGGCTGCGGCGCAAGCTCGGCCCGGGGATCGTCGCCACCCGGCGCGGCTTCGGCTACTACCTCGACGCCACGGAGACCGCATGAGCCGGCTGTCGCTCCGGCTGCGGCTGGTGCTCGCGGGGGCCGCCGCCGTGGTCTTCGCCATCGCCACGGCGACCGCCGGGCTCGCGGTGCTGTTCGGCGCCCATGTCGAACGCCAGGCGGGGACGGCGCTGACGATGCAGCTCGACCAGGTCATCGCCGGGCTCGACCGCGACGCCGACGGCGCGCTGGCGCTGGCACAGCTCCCGACCGATCCGCGCTTTTCCCGCCCCTATGGCGGGCTTTACTGGCAGGTGGCGGGCGAGGGCCAGGTGCTGCGCTCGCGTTCGCTGTGGGATTTCGAGCTGCCGCTGCCGGTCGACGCGCTCAGCGACGGCGCCGAACACCTGCACCATATCGCCGGGCCGAACGGGCAGGCGCTGCTGACCGCCGAGCGCAGCGTCACATTGCCGGACCACCTCGGCGCGACCCGGGTGCGGCTGGCGGTGGCGATGGACGAGGCGGAACTCGCGGCGGCGCGTGCGGCCTTTCTCGGCGACCTCCTGCCCTATGCCCTGCTGCTCGCGGTCGTGCTGATCCTCGCAGGCTGGGTGCAGATCGCGGTCGGGCTGCGTCCGCTCGACGCCATCGGCGCCCGGGTCGCCGCGGTGCGGTCGGGGGCGGCGCGGCGGCTGGGCGCCGAGTTTCCCGCCGAAGTGCGCCCGCTCGCGGCGGAGGTCGACGCGCTGCTCGAAGCGCGCGAGGCCGAGCTCACCCGGGCGCGCACCCGGGCGGGCGATCTCGCCCATGGGTTCAAGACCCCGTTGCAGGCGATGATGGGCGAGGCCGAGCGGCTGCGCGCCGAGGGGCGGGAGGGCGCGGCCGAAAACATCGAAGAGATCGCCGGCACCATGCGCCGCCATGTCGACCGCGAGATCGCCCGCGCCCGGGTGGCGGTGAAAGGCCGCGACGGACGCGCCGACGTCGCCGATGTCGTCGCCGGCCTGGTGCGCGTCGTCTCCCGCGCGGGCAGCGCGGCGGAACTGAACTGGACACTTGATCTGCCCGAGGGGCTCACCGTGGCGGCGGATCCGGCCGATGCCGCCGAGGCGCTGGGAGCGCTGATCGAGAACGCTGCGCGCCATGCCCGCGGCCAGGTACGGATCGACGCGCAGGAAACCGCGGCGACGGTCGCCATCCGTGTCGCCGATGACGGGCCCGGCATCCCGCCCGACCGGATCGCGGCGCTGATGCAGCGCGGGGCAAGGGCCGACACCCGGGGCTCCGGCCTCGGCCTCGCCATCGCCGCCGACATCGCCGAGGCGCTGGGCGGCGCGCTCGCGCTGGGGGCGGCCGACCTCGGCGGGCTCGAGGCGCGGCTGACGCTTCCGGCCGCGAGCTGACAATTCGCTGACAATCGGGGTCAGGCAGGCGTCAGCCGGGGTCTGTCACAAGGGGACGAGCCCAGCAGCCAGAAGCGGCCCCACCCATGCGATCCAAGTCTCGACATTCCCCCGCGTCCCGGACCGAAATGTCCCCGGTCTGGGATATCTGGGTTCGGCTGTTCCACTGGCTGCTGGTGCTCTCCGTTTCGCTCGCCGCCGCCACCGGCTTTTTCGCCGCCGCGCCCTGGCTGCGCTGGCACATCGCCGGTGGGCTCGCCGCAGCGGCACTCGTGCTGATGCGCATTGTCTGGGGCTTCCTCGGCAGCCCGCATGCCCGGTTTGCCGATTTCCTGCCGACCCCGGGCGCGGTCATCGCCCATCTTCGGGGAGGCGGGCACCGCCATCTCGGCCACAACCCGCTGGGGGCGTTGATGGTGCTCGCGCTCCTCGCCGGTGTGCTCGCGCTCGCGCTCACCGGTCTCGGCCTGCTCGGCGGTCTGCTGCGGACCGGGCCACTCGCGCCGGATCTCGGCACCGACGCCGGGTTTGCGCTGCGCGAGTTCCACGAAGTGTTGGCGCTCGGCCTGCTCGCGCTCGTCGCGCTGCACCTTGCGGGCGTCGCCTTTGAAAGCGCGCGGTCGCGCGAGAACCTGGCCCGGTCGATGGTGACCGGGGCCAAGCCGCGCCGGGCGGGCGACGTCCCCGTCCGCCCGGCGCCTGTGCGGGGTCTCGCCGCCCTCGGGGTGATCGCGGTCGTCGGCGCCGGGCTCGCAGGCGCCAACGCCGCGCTCTCGGTCCGCCCCGTGGCGGGCCTGCCGACCGCGGAGATCCTGCCGGTCGTCGCCGAGGAATGCGGGGCCTGCCACATGGTCTATTCCCCTTCGCTGCTGCCGGCAGCGGCCTGGGACGGGATCGCCGCGACGCTCGACGATCATTTCGGCGAAGACGCCTCGCTCGATGACGAGACCACCGCCGAAATCGCAGCCTGGCTGACCGCCAACGCCGCCGAGACGGTCGACACGCTGCCCGCGCGGCTCTTCGCCCGCGCGCCGGACGCCGCGCAGGGCATTACCGACCGGCCAGCCTGGCAACGCATCCACGCCGATCTGCCCGACGCCCTCTTTGCCAGCCGTCCGGTGACGTCGCGGTCGAACTGCGCCGCCTGCCACGGCGACGCGGAGACCGGGCGGTTCAGCCCCTTCGCCATATCCATCCCAAAGGAGACCACCCGATGAAATCCCTTCTCATTGCGACCGTCCTTGCCGCGAGCGCGCTCCCGGCCCTCGCCCAGGACACCAGCCCGGCCGCGCTGATCGCCGCCTACGCGGCCGAGGCCGGGGCCCCTGCCGACCCGGCCGCGGGCGAGGCGCTGTTCCGCGCGACGCATACCGGCGGCAAGCCCGATACGCCCTCCTGCACCACCTGCCACACGGCCGACCCCACCGCCGTGGGTGCGGCGCGCAGCGGCAAGGCGATCGAACCGCTGGCCCCCTCCGCCAACCCGTTGCGGTTCACCGACACTGCACAGGTCGAGAAATGGTTCGGCCGCAATTGTTCCAGCGTGCTCGGGCGCGAATGTTCGGCCCAGGAAAAGGCCGACATCGTCGCCTGGCTCGCGAGCCTCTGAAGGAGATCCGAACATGCGAAACCTGCTCCTGCCCCTTTTGCGGCCCCTGCTGCTGCCCATGGTCCTGACCGCCGTCCCGGCGCTGGCCGAAGAGGACTTCATCCCGCCGGTCGACCACCCGGCGACCGGCGAAGAATGCTCCGCCTGCCACATGGCCTATCCGCCGAGCCTGCTGCCGGCGCGGTCCTGGTCCGCGATCATGACCGGGCTCGACGACCATTTCGGCGAGAACGCGATGCTCGACGAAGCGACGCGGGCCGAGATCGAGGCCTATCTGACCGGGGCCGCGGGCGACGCCGGGGGCCGCAGCTACCGCGCCGCGCCGGCCGACCAGACGCCGCTCAGGATCACCGAGCTTACCTGGTTCACCCGCGAGCACGGCCACGAGGTCTCGGCGCGGATGCTGGAAAAGGCCGGGTCGATGTCGAATTGCGCGGCTTGTCACCGGGGCGCCGAGCGGGGCTGGTTCGAGGATGACTGAAACGGGGCGTGTCGGCGCGCGCCCGGCCGTCCCGGCGGCCCCGTCCCACCCCCAGACCCAAGGCACAGCATGACCCGGCCCTACCTTTCCGCCCATGAGGAACTGCATTTCATCACCCGGTCCGGCTGGCTGCGCGCCGCGGTGCTCGGCGCGAACGACGGGATCGTCTCGGTTTCGTCGCTGATCGTCGGGGTCGCCGCGGCGGGGCCGGACCCGGCGGCGATCCTGCTTGCGGGCGGCGCCGGTCTCGCCGCGGGCGCCATGTCGATGGCGGCGGGCGAATATGTCTCGGTGAGTTCGCAGGCCGATACCGAACGCGCCGACATCGCCCGCGAGCGACAGTCGCTGATCGACATGCCCGAGGCGGAAGAGGCGGAGCTTGTGTCGATCCTGGTGTCGCGGGGGCTGTCGCCGGGCACCGCCGCGCGGGCCGCCCGCGAGTTGTCCGAGACCGACGCGCTCGGCGCCCATGTGCGCGAAGAGCTTGGGCTCTCGGAGGTGCATGCCGCCAACCCGCTGCAGGCGGCTTTCGCCTCCGGCCTGACATTCTCGGTCGCCGCCGCCGTGCCCGTGGCCGCCGCGGTCGTCGCCCCCCAAGGCCAGACCATCCCGGTCGTGGTCGGCGCCACCCTTGCCAGTCTTGCCGGGCTCGGGGCGCTCGGGGCCCGGGCCGGTGGCGCTCCGGTGCGGCCCGCCCTGTTGCGGGTGCTGTTCTGGGGCGCCGCGGCGATGGCGATCACCGCAGGTGTCGGCCATCTGTTCGGCATTGCGGTCTGAGAGGGCGACCGGGCGGGAACAGCCGTGCCGCGCGATACGCCGGGTCAAGTCCGATTGGCCGGGCGCCTGGCAAGCCGTCGATATCCTTGACGACAGCAAAGTCCGGGATCCGTCCAGCCCCTTGAAATCCATAACAGATACGGCCCCAAGCGCCCCTCTGTCCCAGCCATCGGAAACCCTTGCAGCGCAGGCGCCCCGTTCCGCCGGATTTGTCGAGCTCTTTGAAAAGGAGCGAACAGCTCGCTACCTCGTCTCCCGCCGCGGTTTGGGTGCAAGGCTTGGGGGCAGCGCTCTGTGCGCCCCGATATCCGTTCGGGAGGCGATTGGGAGCCCCTCGAACCTCACATCGAGCCAATCTCGAAGCCGACGGTTGCGCGAGGCCCAACCTGGCCGCCCGGATGCGCCGGATACGACATGGCCCCGATCCGGTATCGACCCGGGTTCGGTCGGGAAGGATTTTCGCACATCCGGCTGGGCCGTCGCGGCATTTTCCATCCACTCAGACCATGGTCCGTAGCCTTGTCCCGCGTCCGTGGTATTGTCTCGGCATGACGATGCCGCAGATCCGCGAGGCCGGTTGGGGCCGTTGGTCGCTGCCCCTCCAGTTCCTGCTGGCCGGTGCGGTGGTCATGGTGCTGGCCATGCTGTCGGTCGGGCTCTGGGTCGCAACGCGTATCGAGCAGGGGGTCGTGCAAAGCTCGGCGGTTGCTGCTGCCGATTACGTCGAGGCCTTCATCGCGCCGCTCGGGGAGGATTTCGCGAAGGGGCCGCCGCTGGCCGAGCCGGCCCGCCGCGCGCTCGAGGAGGCCTTTGCGTCGCCATCGGTGGCGGAGCGCATCGTGTCCTACAAGATCTGGCGCCCCGATGGCCTTGTGCTGATGGCGTCGGACGCGGATATCGTCGGCCGGCGGTTCGACGAGGCGGACGATCTCAGGCGCGCCTGGACCGGTCAGGTGGCGGCCTCCTACGAGGATTTCGACGATCCCGAAGATGACCGCGAGGCGGCGCTGGGCATCCCGTTGCTCGAGGTCTACAGCCCGCTGCACGCCTATTTCTCCGGCGACGTCATCGCCGTGGTCGAGTTCTACCAGGACGGCACCGCGCTGGCCGAGGAACTGTCCGACGCGCGGCGCACGAGCTGGTTGGTGGTGGGCGGCGCGTTTCTGACCAGCGGCGTGTTCCTGTTCGGGATCGTTCAGGCCGGCGGGCGCACCATCGACCGTCAGCGCAGGATGCTCGAAACCCGGCTCGCCGAGACCCGGGCGGTCTCGGCGCAGAACGCGGAGTTGAAACGCCGCGTCGTGAGCGCCTCGTCGCGGGCCACCGCCCAGACGGAACGGGCGATGCGCCAGCTCGGGGCCGACTTGCACGACGGGCCGGGCCAGCACCTGGCCCTTGCCGCGCTGAGGCTCGACGCGCTTCTGCCGGAAACGGCCCGCGGTGGCGAGGACGCCAAGGCGGTGCGGGCGTCGCTCGACCAGGCGCTGGCGGAGATCCGGGCACTTTCGCGCGGCCTTGCGATCCCCGACCTCGACGAGATCGACATGGCCACGGCGATCGAACGCGCGGTGCAGGAACACCGCAAGAAGACGGGAATGGATGTCGCGCTGCAGGGCGTGCCGCCCACCGGCGGCGGCTACGACTATGCCCGCAAACTCTGCGCCTACAGGTTCCTGCAGGAGGCGCTGTCGAATGCCGCCCGGCATTCCGGGACCGACACCGCGACCGTGCGGGTCGACACCACCCCGGCGGGCCTGGCGATTTCGATCCGCGACGAAGGTCTCGGGTTCGAACGTGCCGAAGCGCTGCGACTGCGCCACGACGGCGGTCAGGGCCTGCTCGGCCTCATCGACCGGGCCGAGAGCCTTGGCGGCGCCGTGGACATCGACAGCGCGACCGGGCGCGGCGCGTGTATCACCCTGACCCTGCCGATGGAGGAAGCCGAGGTATGAGTATCCGCATCATCCTTGCCGACGATCACCCGATTTTCCGCGACGGGCTCGTGCACAGCATCGAGGAGACCGGCGAGTTCGAGGTCGTCGGCGTCGGTGCAAGTGCCGACGACGCGGTGCGACTTGCGGCCGAACACGCCCCGGATGTCGCGCTGCTCGATCTGTCGATGCCGGGTGGCGGGATCTCGGCCGCCCGACGGATCGGCGAGGCCGGCAGCGCACGGCATGTGGCGATGCTCACGGTGTCGGAAGACGACACGGACGTGACGGCCGCGCTCGGGGCGGGTGCGATCGGCTACATCCTGAAAGGCGTCTCCGCCCAGGAGCTGCGCCGGGTGCTCGGCCGGATCGCCATGGGCGAGGCGCATATCACCCCGGCGCTCGCGGCCCAGGTGCTGACCCTGATGCGGGCCCCGCGCAAGACCGAACCCGCACCGATCGACACGCTGACCAAGCGCGAGGAAGACATCCTGAGGCGCGTCGCACGAGGGCTTTCGAACCGCGAGATCGCGGACGAGCTGTCGCTCCAGGAAAAGACGGTCAAGCACTACATGACCGAGATCCTCGGCAAGCTGCATGCCCGCAACCGGGTCGAGGCGGCGATCATCGCCCACGAGGCCTGGCGGCAGGGCTGAACCTATTGCCCGGCGAGCGCCCGCAGCCGGGCACGGTCGCCTGCGGTCTCCGGGCGGTTGACGGCGATATGCCCGTACCGGTCCGTCAGGCGGTATCGGCCGTTTTCGACCGCCTCGGTCCAACCGTCCGTATATCCGACGATCACGTCGTTACCGCGCAGGCGAATCCATTTCGGGTGGCCCTGCGGCACGGGGTCGGGGGCCGGCGCGGTCGTGGCGGCAGGGACCGCGCGCCCCCCCGCCAGGGCCCGCAGCCGCACGAGGTCGGCGCCGGTCGCGGCGCGGCTGTCCAGCACCCGGCCGGAGGCATCCTCGCGCCGGAATGTTCCGTTCGACAGCACGTCGCGGCTGCCGTCGCGGTAGACGATTGTGATGCCGTTGGCGGTCAGGGTCACCCGGACCACGTCGCGCGGGTCATGGCCGGATCCCGTGTCGCGGCGGGTGTCGGTCCGACCGTCGCCGTTTGCGCCATTGTCCCCGCCGTCATTCCGGCCGCCCGGGTCGTCATCGTCCCGGTCGTCATCGTCCTTGTCGTCGTCGTCCCGGTCGTCATCATCCTTGTCGTCATCGTCCCGGTCATCGCGATCGTCGTCATCGTCATCGCGATCGTCGTCGTCGTCATCATCGCGACTGCCGCCCTTTCCCTTGCCGCTCTTGGCGAATGCCGCGGCGGGCTCAAGCCGGAAGCCGGTTCCGACGTGATCGACGGTAACCGGTGCCATTGTCGCGACGGCCGCCACGACAAGGAACAGGACGACCGCACTGCCACTGCGGGACGGGACATATCGTGAGGAAGCTGTCATGGCCTGACCTTGCCACGGATGGGGCCGGAGCACACCGGACCAAGGTCCGACGTGTTCAGGGAGGCGCGGGGCAAAGGTCCCGCGCCTCCCATTGCTGCCGCGGGGGAAGCGGCATCGCGGTCGGGCGCCGTTCAGAGAAGGCACTCCGGGTGTTCGATGAGATCCTCCGGATCGTCGCAGCCGGAGCCGCCGGGAATGCGCGGCCGGTCGCGGCCCGACCCGGACCCGTCGTCGTTATCGTAGCTGCCGTTGTCATCGATGCCGTTGTCATCGATGCCGCTGTCATCGCTGCCAAGCCCGCGACCCCGGTCGTCGTCGTGGTCGTCGTCGTCATCGTCGCGGTCCCGGTCGCGGCCGCGCTCGCCGGTGCCGGACCGGCCCTGCTTGACGTCGATCAGGAGCGTGTCGGAACCGGCGGTGATCGCCGTGATACCGTCGGCGAAACCGGGAGCCATCGCGGCAAAGGCCGGGATTGTCGGGAGCGCGAGGGAGAGGGCCAGGGCACTGGCGCCGAAGAGGCGAAGGGGGAACATCTGAGGTCTCCTTGGTGGTGTTTCGATGTCCCCAGACTGCCGTGGTTCTCTGCGGCGCGCTTCCGGCGAAAGCCCGGGCAATTTCGAGCCCTTCGTCCGATCGGCCTTCCGACCTTGGTCTGACGTGGCCGTCTGTCGGCACGGGTGGCGGTCCTGGCGGGGCGTGCGGGGCTCCCCGGTCCCGCGAAACGGTGCGTACCCCTGACCCGCAGTCACGTCGTGCTCGCCGGGACGGCGGTTTCGCCGGATGGCTGTGCGCGAACGAACCGATTGCCGGGTGACGCCTGCGTGCGACACCGGCGCGGATGCCGCCGAGGGGCGAGGGGAGTCGTGCCGCGCTTGTGTCCTGCCCTTCGGGAGTCCGAGATGCGGTGAGATCGGCCCAGATTTCCACCGACCTCAGCCCGAACCGCCCGGGAACGATGCGGTTGGACCAAACGATGCCGATACCGGTGATCGACACCGGTCCGTTCCCGGTTCTGCAGCTCGCCATGTCTTTCAGGTCAAGACCGCACCGGCGGAATGGGGTCGCGCGGTGTTGCGGGCGGTCGTCCGGTGACGGATGACGCGGAGGGCCGTGAAGCGGTCGGTCAGCCCCTCGATGTGCATCGCCAAAGACCGAAACCCGTTCGCGCCAAGCCCTTCGAGCCCGCGGTTTCAGCCGCCCGGGTTCCCGATCATCTGACCGGGATTTCTAATGATGACTTGCAAACCGATACCCGATAGGCTGAAAATACTCGCATCGCTTTACACGGATTGGACGAGTGAAAAACATTATGAAGCATGTTTTGCCATTGGGCCTTTCGTTTCGCAGGACCGCCCGGCCATGACGGGCACGTTCTCCCGCAAGTTGAAAAAAAGCGTTGCGTTCCGCAATACCTCCGGCCTGCTTTTGCGGCAGGGGAACGGGGTTCCCCCGCGCCCGCCCGGATCGCCCGGGGGGCATGCTGACCCGCGGACGACGCCGACCGAACCCGGCGAAAACGACGATGTGGCGCGGATCCTGGTCGCGTGCATGCCGAAGAGCGGGTCGACTTTCCTCGTCAACACGCTCGCGTCGCTTCCGGGAATGCACCGGCGCGCACTCGTGCCCGCGCATCAGCGCCGGGAGCAGGAACTCTGCCCGCTCGAAATTCGCAAGGTAGAAAAGACGATCCAGAAGATGCGGGCGAAAGCCGATCGCAGGGGGGCGCCGGAGTTTCGGGGCTATGTCGCCCAGAAGCATGTACGCTATACCGAATACCTGCAGGGGCTGATCGACACCCACGGCCTGCGCCCCGTCGTCCTGCAGCGCAACATCTTCGACATCGTCCCCAGCCTCCGCGACCATCTCAGAAACGAGAAGGTCGAGTTCCCGATGGCCTTTGCCCACGAGTCCATGCGGACCTGGCCGGACGAGCGCATCGATGCGTTCCTCGTCGATCTCGCGATTCCCTGGTTCTTCAACTTCTTCACCACCTGGTCGCAGCGGCCGGATGTCCTTCGGGTGCGCTACGAGGAGCTGATGACCGACAAGCCCGGGACGATGGCGGCGATCTGCGATTACCTCGGTCTCGACGTCAGCGACGACGAGATTTCCGCCGCGCTCGGCACGGCGCGCGACCGGGGCTCGCGCTTCAACAAGGGGGTCTCGGGCCGCGGCCAGTCGCTGTCCGAAGACCTCAAGAACCGTATTCGCGCCTATGCGGATTACTATCCCGATGTGGACTTCAGCAGCATCGGCATCTAGGCACGGTGCCTATTACCACCGAAGAAAGGCAAAGCCCCACCTTGCCAAAGCTACTGATCCCGACCCGCAACCGACCGTTCGCCCTGGGTCAGGTGTTGGACTATCTCGAGCGCTTCTATCCGGGCACCGAGGTCATCGTCGCTGACGGGTCGGCTGACGAATACAAGGCCGCCGTGGCAGAAACCTGTGGCGGGCGGGGCGGGGCTGCGGTGGATCTGCGGTCCTATCCCTACGAGCTGCCGCTGTTCGAGAGGATCCTCGATGTGCTCCGGTCGGAGGACGGGGAATATTTCGTGATGGGCGCCGACGACGACTTCCCGATGATGGAGGTCATGGACGAGGGCGAAGCCTTCCTCGAAGAACACCCCGACCACTGCCTGGCGATGGGGAGCTATGTCAGCCTGTTTCTTCAGGCACCCGACTCGATCAACGCGCAGCTCCGCATCGCCCGGACCCTTGCCCAGGAAAATCCGTTGCAGCGTATGCGTTCCGCGACCGAAATGGTGATGCAGACCACCTACGCGACGGCCCGTCGCGATCTCCTGATCGAGCGCTACGACCGCGCTCGCCACGTCTTCCTGACCGGGTTTTTCGATTTCGCGACCGCGCTGCAGGACAGCATCCGCGGCAAGATCCATGCCTTTCCCAAGATCGGTTTCATCAGCACGCGGAACTACAACCACAGCTACCTGAGGCAGGAGGACAATCTTATCCACCTGCGCCGGTCCGACGACCTCCTGTGGTTGATCCACCGGACGCGGGACGACCTCGTGGCCGCGACGGGCATGGACGAGGACAGGGCGACCGTGCAATGCGGCCGGCTCTTCAACCTGGCGATCTGCAACAATTCCGGCCGCCGGTTCGACCGCGTCGACGGGTTCCACGAGGGACCGGTGTTCAAACACCCGGCGGTGCAACGGCAGATCGAGGATTTCAACGATCTTTTCAAGGACGGCACCGCGGTCCGTGAGGTCTATCGCGAGCGTCTTTCATTCATCGGCGAGGCCCTGCGTGCGAACGCCATGTCCGAGGACAATCGAGGAGAGAAGGACAGACATGAAACGCTCGAACAGCAGCAAGCCGCCAGCAGGTAGGTTGCGCCGGCCGTTGCGATTGATCAGCAAGATCCGCCGCAAGCTGAAGAACCTGTTGTCCACATCACCCGAAGCGTCCGGCGCGCCGGCACCAACGCGCGCATCGACAAAGGCCCCGAAAAAATCCGCGAAGAAAGCCCGGAGAAAAAACCCGAAAAACGCCCAGAAAAACGCCCGCAAAAACGGCCGGAAAAACGGCCGGAAAAAAGCAGCGAAAAAAGCCCCGACACCGGCCCGGACACCGGTCCAGACACCGACGCAGCCGGCGCGGACCAATCCCCACCGTACGACGTATCAACACCTCACCCTGCTTCAGGTCGATCCGCTTACGATGCTCCGAAAGGAGGATCCGCCGGACTGAGGGACGCCACCAACGCCGCGGCAAACCGGTCGAGCCCAAGCGCGTTGAAATGCGTGTCGTCGTGCCGGCAGTCCGATCCGAACTGGTCGGTGTCGGGCCCCGATACGACCATCGGATCGTCCTGCGCGAGCGCGACCTGTGCGGCGCGGACCTCGGCCGAGGTCACGCCGAAGCGGTAGCTCGCCCGGCACAGGATCCAGGGAACCGGCAGATCTGCATCGACCCGTGCCTTGAGGGCGGCAAAGCTGTCGCGATAGGCGGCGCGGTCGGTCCCGAGCAAGGTGTCGCGCTCGCCCTGGTGGAAGACCACATGGGAAACCGGCACCAGACAGCGCAACAGGGTCGGGAGTGCCGCCTCGAGGATTGCGAAGCACTTGCCTCCGGGTGCCCAGTCCGCGACCGCCGTTCCCCCCTGCGCCAGCACGGTAAAGACCGGGTCTTGGCTCAGGCCGGCCTCCGCGAGACGCGGTGCCACCCTGGTCCAGACGCTTCCGTCCCGCCCGGTGCCGCCCTGCAAAGGGTCGTTGAGCGGCAGGAAGTCACCGTTCCAATGCAACCGCCCGACGGCACTCGCGGCCTTGGGCCGGCCGTGGCTGGCGACGTTGGACTGGCCAAGCGCGAGGATATGCATGTCGGGGTCCTTCCTCGATTTGCCTCGTGGCGAACTGCGACGGGTTTCGCCCGGTTCTAGCCCGTTCCGGGCCGCGTGGCATGCGATTTCCGGGTGCGGCCGATCGTCCGGTGACTTTCCGCATCGTAGCATTTCCAAAGGCGGGCAATTGTGCGAAACACAACCTGAAAGCGCAAAAACGCCGCGCAATGCGGCGCGGTATTAGAGAGCGTCAGTGGTATCGGCATGAAAGCAGTCATACTGGCCGGCGGATTCGGAACCCGGATCAGCGAGGAAACCGAAGCCCGTCCCAAACCGATGATTGAAATCGGCGGGCGCCCCATCCTGTGGCACATCATGAAGATCTACGGCCACCACGGCATCACCGATTTCGTGATTTGCTGCGGCTACAAGGGCTATGTGATCAAGGAGTATTTCGCGAATTACTTCCTGCATATGTCCGACGTGACGTTCCATATGGACGAGAACCGCATGGAGGTTCACCAGCGCAAGACCGAGCCCTGGCGGGTCACGCTGGTCGACACCGGCGAGAACAGCATGACGGGCGGACGGCTGAAAAGGGTCTCCGACTATATCGACGGCACCTTCTGCCTGACCTATGGCGACGGCGTCGCCGATGTCGACATCGGGGCCCTCGTGGCGTTTCACAAGGCGGGCGGTCGCGAGGCCACCGTCACGGCGATCCAGCCGCTCGGCCGGTTCGGCGCGCTCGAGATCGACGGGGACGCGGTCGTTTCCTTCGTCGAGAAGCCGTCGGGCGACGGCCGCTGGATCAACGGCGGCTTCTTCGTTTGCGAACCTTCGGTGCTCGACCGTATCGCCGGCGACGATGTGGCCTGGGAACAGGCCCCGCTCATCGGCCTTGCCCGCGACCGGCAGCTTTCGGTTTACAAGCATGACGGGTTCTGGGCGGCGATGGACACGCTGCGCGACAAGCGCCAGCTCGAAGCGCTGTGGCAGAACGGCGAGGCGCCGTGGCGGGTCTGGTGAGCGTCGATCCGACATTCTGGACCGGGCGCCGGGTACTGGTCACCGGGCATACCGGGTTCAAGGGCGCCTGGCTGTCGTTCTGGCTCAGCCGGTTGGGTGCGCAGGTGTGGGGCCTGGCGCTGCCGCCGGAGACCGAGCCGGACCTGTTCGGCCAACTCGACCTCGCAGGCCGGATGGACCACGCAATCCTCGACGTCCGCGATCGCGGCGCGGTGGCCGACCGGGTCGCCGCCGCGGCCCCCGAGATCGTCTTTCATCTCGCCGCGCAGCCTCTGGTGCGCCGCTCCTACCGCGAGCCGGTCGAGACCTGGGCGACGAACGTGCAGGGCACCGCGCATCTTCTCGATGCACTGGGCCTGATCGACGCGCCGATGGCGATCGTGCTGGTGACCACCGACAAGGTCTATCGCAATCGCGAATGGCTCCACGCCTATCGCGAGCCCGACACGCTCGGCGGACACGATCCCTATGCCGCCTCCAAGGCGGCAACCGAGCTTCTCGCAGATAGCTGGCGGGCCTCGTTCTTCGCCGGCGGGCCGCAGCGGCTTGCAACCGCACGGGCCGGCAACGTGATCGGCGGCGGCGACTGGTCCGAAGACCGGATCCTGCCGGACATCATCCGCGCCCTGTCTGCGGGTCGTCCGGTCGAGGTCCGCAATCCCGGCGCCACCCGGCCCTGGCAACACGTGCTCGACCCGCTGGCGGGCTACATGCAACTGGCCGAACGGTTGTTCACGAGCGACGATGCCGCCTGGCAGACGGCGTTCAACTTCGGCCCGGACAGCGGCGGCCAGCGCTCTGTCCGGGAGGTGGTGGAGACGGCGCTTGCGTCCTGGCCCGGCAGCTGGAACCAGGTGTCCCAGTCCGCCGCGCCGCACGAGGCGGGGCTTCTCGCCCTCTCCACCGACAAGGCAAGGACCCAGCTTGGCTGGCGACCGGTGTGGGACTTCGAGACCGCCGTGACCCGTACGGTCGAATGGTACCGCGCCGCGGCAGACGGCACCGACATCGCGGCGCTGACCGAGACGCAGATCCGCGATTTCGGGGGACTGGCATGAAATTCGTTCCGCTCGCCATAGCCGGCGCCTTCCGCATCGAGCTGGAAAAGCGCGAGGACGAGCGCGGTTTTTTCGCCCGCCTGTTCTGCGCCGAGGAATTTGCGGCGCATGGGCTCGCGACCCGTTTCGTGCAGTGCAATACCTCGCTGACCCGGGCAGCGGGCACGCTCCGGGGCCTGCATTTCCAGCGGCCGCCCAAGGCCGAAGCGAAGCTCATCCGCTGTCTGAGGGGCGCCGCCTACGACGTGATGCTGGACCTGCGGCAAGGCTCCGAGACCTACGGGTCCTGGACATCGGTCGATCTCACCGAGGACAACCGCAGCATGGTCTACATCCCGGAAGGCTGCGCGCATGGATTCCAGACCCGCGCGCCCGATACGGAGCTTCTCTATTTCCATTCCGAGGTCTACGCGCCTCAGGCCGAAGGCGGCGTGTTGCCCACCGATCCCGGGCTGGCGATCCGCTGGCCGCTCCCGGTCGCCGGTCTTTCGCCGCGCGACGAGGCGTTGCCGAAATTTTCAGACGTGGAGCCGGTCACATGACGCAGCCCCTTTGCCGCCATTGCGCGCACCCCCTGACCGACACCGTCTTCGATCTCGGCTTCGCGCCGCCCTCGAATGCTTACCTCGAGCCCGCCGACCTCGCCCGGCCCGAACACACCTTCCCGCTCACGATCCACGTCTGCCCGAGCTGTTTTCTCGTCCAGACCGCCGATTTCACCAGCCGCGAGCTCCTGTTCGACAAGGATTACGCCTATTTCTCGTCGACTTCGCAGGGCTGGCTCAAGCACGCGGCCGACTATGCTTCGATGATTATCGAGCGCCTCGACCTCAGCGCCGAGAGCTTCGTGATCGAGGTCGCCTCGAACGATGGCTACCTGTTGCGCAACTTCGTCGCCGCCGGCATCCCCTGCCTCGGCATCGAGCCGACGAAGAGCACGGCGCAGGCGGCCGCCGCGCTGGGCATCCCGGTGCGGCAGGAGTTCTTCGGCCGCGGCCTCGGCGAAGACCTCGCGGCACGGGGACAACGGGCGGACCTGATCGCCGGCAACAACGTCTTTGCGCATGTGCCCGACATCAACGATTTCACCGAGGGCCTCGCGGCAGCCTTGAAACCCGAAGGCGTGATCACGCTCGAGTTTCCGCACCTGCTGCGCCTCGTCGAACATTGCCTCTTCGACACCGTCTACCACGAGCATTTCTCCTATCTCTCGCTCGGCACCGTGGTCCGGATCATGCACCGGGCCGGCCTGCGCGTGTTCGATGTCGAAGAACTGCCGACCCACGGCGGCAGCTTGCGCGTCTATGCCTGCCACGCCGGCAGCGCCCATGCCGAGACGCCGCGCGTGGCGGCCGTGCTCGACGCCGAGCGCGCCGCGGGCCTCGAACACACCGCCACCTACGCCGGGCTCCAGTCCCGGGCGGTCGCGATCAAACACGCGCTCCTGCGGTTCCTGCTCGACGCGGCCGCCTCGGGCAAGAGCGTGGCCGGCTACGGCGCCGCGGCCAAGGGCAACACGCTTCTGAACTTCGCCGGGGTCCGGCCGGATCTGCTGCCCCGTGTTGCCGATGCGGCCCCGTCGAAACAGGGCAAGTTGCTGCCCGGCAGCCATATCCCCATTGTCGCGCCCGAGGCGCTGCGTGCCGAGCGCCCCGATTACGTGATCATCCTGCCCTGGAACATCGCCGCGGAGGTGCGCGACCAACTCGCCGACCTCGCCGCGGCGGGGACCCGGTTCGTCACCTGCCTGCCGGAGCTCGTGATCCATTGAGCGTCGACATCGATCCGACCGCGCGTGTCAGCCCGCTTGCCGACATCGAGGCATCGGTCCGGGGTACCCGGATCGTGGTCGGGCCGGATTGCGTGGTGGATGCCTTCGTCAAGATCAAACCGGTCGGTGGCACAGGGGATATCCTGCTCGGCCGCAATTGCTACCTGAACAGCGGCTGCGTGCTCTACAGCGGCAACGGCATCACCTTCGGCGACGACGTGCTGGTCGCGGCCAATTGCGTCTTTGCGGCGACCAACCACGCGTTCGACCGGACCGACATCCCGATCCGGCTGCAGGGATTTCAGCCGTCGCGGGGCGGGATCCGGATTGGCAGCGATGTCTGGATCGGCGCGGGCACGGTGGTGCTGGACGGGGCCGAGATCGGCGACGGTACGGTCATCGCGGCGGGCTCGGTGGTCGCCGGACCGCTGCCGCCGATGTCCGTCTGCGGCGGCATCCCGGCAAAGGTGATGAAGCCCCGGGGAGGACGCTGAGGATGCGCTTCACGGTCTTCGGCGGGCAGGGGTTCATCGGTGGCGAGCTGGCCCGGTCTCTGCGGAGCGCCGGCCACGAAGTGGTCATCCCCGCGCGCGGGTCCATCCACGACACCCCGCCTTCCGGGGGCTACGGCCACGCGGTCTGGGCCATCGGCCTCACGGCCGATTTCCGCAGCCGCCCCTTCGACACCGTCGAGGCGCATGTCTCGGCCCTCGCGCCGGTGCTGAACGGCGGCGCTTTCGAGAGTTTCCTCTATCTGTCCTCGACCAGGGTCTACATGCGGGCCGATGTGACCGACGAGGACGCGCCGCTGCCGGTGGCAAGCGCCGACCCGTCCGACCTCTACAACGTCTCGAAACTCTGCGGCGAGGCGCTGTGCCTGGCGCGGCCAAATACCCGGATCGCCCGGCTTTCGAACGTGCTCGGACCCGGCGAGGGCGCGCGCGACACCTTCATCGGTGCCCTGTGCCGGCAGGCGGCGGCGGGTCGGATCCGCCTGCAGTCGGACCCGGCGTCGCTGAAGGACTATGTCTGGATCGACGACGTCGTCACCTATCTCGCACAGATCGCCCTCACCGGCCGGCAGCGGATCTACAACGTCGCCCGGGGCTCCCGCATTCGCCACGACGCCTGGGTCGCGGCGCTTGCCGCGGTCACCGGTGCCGACGCCGACTGCCCCGACGGGCTGCCGGAAACGAGCTTTCTCCCCATCGAGACCGGGCGCCTCGTGGCCGAGTTCGGTCCCGCCCGCACAGATCCGCTCGACCGCGTCGACCGCATTGCCGCGCCCAGCGCCCCGACCAGCATTCTCTGAAGAAGGACCCCTGCCCATGGACCCCGTTCAACAATTCCAAGCCGAGCGCGACGAGCACATTCGGCGCTATGCCGCGGATGCCGGCCTGCAGCGGTTGTCGCGCGACTGGCTGCGCGAGACCATGGAAAAGCGGTACGTCTACAACTTCGACTGGCTCGGCCGGCCGATCATCCAGTATCCGCAGGACATCCAGGCGGTGCAGGAACTGATCTGGGCCACCCGGCCCGACGTGGTCGTAGAGACCGGGATCGCGCATGGCGGATCGCTGGTGCTGTCCGCTTCGATCCTCGCACTTCTGGATTACGCCGACGCGGTGGCCGACGGGACGGTGCTCGACCCCGCGCAGCCCAAACGGCGTGTCGTCGGGATCGACATCGACATCCGTGCCCACAACCGCGCGGCGATCGAGGCGCATCCGATGGCGGGCCGGATCACGATGATCGAAGGGTCCTCGATCGCGGACAGCACCGTCGGCGCGGTCCGCGAGGCGGTCGGCGACGCGGCGCGGGTGATGGTCTGCCTCGACTCGATGCACACCCACGACCACGTGCTGGCCGAACTCGACGCCTACGCGCCGCTGGTCACGCCCGGCTGCTACTGCGTCGTCTTCGACAGCTTTGTCGAGGACATGCCGCCGGGCTTTTTCGACGACAGGCCCTGGGACGTGGGAAACAACCCGAAAACGGCGATCCACGCCTGGCTTCCCGATCACCCGGAGTTCGGGATCGACAAGGACATGGAGACGAAGGTCCAGGTCACCGTGGCGCCGGACGGGTTCCTCAAACGCAGCTGATCCGGCGGACGGCGGGCGACAATCGGGGCTGGCCCGGAACCCTGCGCGGCTGTAAAAAGACTGGATCCACGGCTGGCGGCGACGTCCCAAGGCCCAACCCGGGAAGAACACAATGGCCTCAGGTTCTGACACTTCTGGAGCGCCGAAGGAGAGGCCCGCCGCCATCCGGGCCCTGCTTGATGCGGGTCTGAAGAACCTCCTCAACGACGCGGACCTCGACAGGTTCGCGCTGCGCATTCTCGGCCGCAAGGGCGGCCCATCGGCGCTCGCGCCCTGGGCCCGCGGCCTGCTCAAAGAGGATCCGAAGTTCGTGGAGGGCTTGCGAAATGTGCATCAACTCGTGATGCGCTCCCGTTACCTCACCGATTTCATGGCGACCAGGGCCAATGCCGAATGGCTGGAGGACCCGCGTTTCATCGCCGCCTATGCCGCGGCTGCCGACATCTCGGTCTGGGGCGTCGATATCCGCTGGCGGGTCTACAATCTGCTTGAAGCGGCGGAGATCGGGTCGCGCCTCCCGGGTGCATTCGTCGAATGCGGCACCGATCGAGGCGGGACCGCGATGGCGGTGATGACCTGGCTTGGCGATGCCGCGTTCGCGGACCGGACGTTCTATCTTTTCGACACGTTCGAAGGCTTTGCCGAAGATCTGCGGACCGACAGGGAGAGAGAACGAACGCGCCTCCCGGAGGGCAGGTATTCACCGACCTACGATCTGGTGTGCAAGACCTTCGCCGAACGCGATTATGTGCGTATCGTCCCGGGCGCGGTGCCGCAGACCCTCACCGCCTTCGAGCCGGGTCCGGTCGCTTTCCTGCACATCGACATGAACGCGGCCCAACCGGAGGCCGACGCATTGGAGTTCTTCTGGCCGCACCTTCTGCCGGGCGCGCCGGTGGTATTCGACGACTACGGTTTTCCCTATCACGACGAGCAGAAGAAAACGCTGGACAGCCTCGCCGAAAGGCTTGGTGTGCGGATCATTCTGATGCCGACCGGACAGGGGATGCTCATTCGGCCGAACACGCCGGACTGACGGCGCGTCTCGGGCGCGCCCCCGCGCGGGAACCGGGTGCCGGGAACGGGCGGTTCGGTGTCGGACCGGTCGCCCGCCCGCCCGTGGACGTCGCCCGCAGATGCAGATCGGCGCCGTCGCCGCCGGCGCATCGTGGCGTGTCGTGCGGGCGTCCGGTTGTGGCCCGGGCCGGTTTCGCGCATGATCGGGGGGAAGGGGACGCGGGCTCCGTTTGGACCCGGACAAGAACACGGCGCGGCCATTGCGGGATTTCATTCACTTGCTGATCGGGACGGGCCGGGACCTCGTGCCCATCCTGGTGATTGTCGCCTTTTTCCAACTCGCGGTGATCCGGCAGCCGGTCGATGACCTCGGCTCGATGGCCCTGGGCTTCGCCTTTGTGCTCCTGGGCCTCGCGGTCTTTGTCCGCGGGCTGGAAATGGCGCTGTTCCCGCTCGGCGAGACCCTCGCCAACGCGCTCGCGAACCGGGGCTCGCTCCTTCTGCTCATCGCCTTTGCCTTCGGTCTCGGCTTCGGCACGACGGTGGCGGAACCGGCGCTGATCGCGGTCGGCGAAGAAGCGGCGACAGTGATGGCGGCGGCGGGGGTGATCGGGACCGACGCCGAGGCGCAGGCGCGCTATGCCGACAATCTGCGCTACACGGTGGCGGTCTCGGTCGGCGTCTCGCTGGTGATCGGGGTGCTGCGCATCCTCAAGGGCTGGCCGGTGCACTGGTTCATGATCGGGGGCTATCTGATCGTGGTGGCGATGACCCCGATCGCCCCGCGCGAGATCGTCGGCATCGCCTATGACAGCGGCGGGGTGACCACCTCGACCATCACGGTACCGCTGGTGACGGCGCTGGGCGTCGGCCTCGCCCGGGTCATCAAGGGGCGCAACCCGATGCTCGACGGGTTCGGCCTGATTGCGCTGGCGAGCCTGATGCCGATCATCTTCGTCCTGGGCTATGGCATGGTGGTGGGCGCATGACCGGGCTCGTCGCGGATTTTGGCCGGGTGTTCGGCAGCACGCTCAAGGATGTCGCGCCGATCTTCCTGGTGCTCGTCGGCTTCCAGGTGGGGATCCTGCGCCGCAAGGTGCCGCATCTCTCCGAGGTGCTGTTCGGCATGGTCTACGTGATTGTCGGGCTGACCTTTTTCCTGTTCGGGCTGGAGCTGGCGCTGTTTCCGCTGGGCAAGGAGATGGCCCGCCAGCTTACCGATCCGGCCTTCCTCGGGGTGGCGGCCGCGCAGGGCGTGCGCTGGTTCGACTATTACTGGACCTATCTCTTCGCCTTCGCCATCGGCTTTGCCACGACCATCGCCGAGCCCTCGCTGATCGCGGTTTCGCTCAAGGCGCAGCAGGTTTCGGGCGGCGCGGTGCGGTCGTCGGGCCTCAGGATCGCGGTGGCGCTCGGGGTGGCGCTGAGCCTGGCCGTGGGCACCTTTCGCATCGTCACCGGCACGCCCTTGTTCCTCTACATGATCGTGGGTTACGGGCTCGTGGTGGTGCAGACCATGTTCGCGCCGCGCGCGATCGTGCCGCTCGCCTATGACAGCGGCGGCGTGACCACATCGACCGTGACCGTGCCGTTGGTGGCGGCGCTCGGGCTGGGGCTGGCCTCGGGCGTGCCCGGCCGTTCGGCCGTGCTCGACGGGTTCGGCCTGATCGCGCTCGCCTCGCTCTTTCCGATGATTACCGTGATGGGCTATGCCCAGATGACCGGGTGGCTGACCCGGCGCGCAGAGCGCCGTTCCGCCCCCCTTTCCGAAGGAGACCCGTGATGAAGTTCAAGCTCATCCTCGTGCTGACCCAGGACGAGTTGACCGACAAGGCCATCGAGGCCGCGCGCTCGAAGGGGGCGACCGGCAGCACCGTGATCAGCTCGGCCCGCGGCGAGGGGCTGACCCAGAAGAAGACCTTCATGGGGCTCAACCTGACGGCGCAGCGCGACATGGTGCTGTTCCTCGTCGAGGAGCACCATTCGCGCGAGATCCTCGAACATATCGCCGACGAGTGCGGCTTCGAGACGGAGCACGGGGCCGGGGTGGCCTTCATGATCGACATCGAGGATGCGGTCGGGCTGACGGCGCAGATCCGCTCGATCCAGCAAGACATCAGCAAGGAGGACCTGTGATGCAGGGAGGGACCGCCAGGGTCGACAGCGTGATGCAGAAGAACCTGCTCTACATCGACGGGCTTGCGAGTGTCGCCGAGGCGCTCAGGCAGATGCGGGCGAACGGGGTCAGCTCGCTGGTGATCGAAAAGCGCCACGAGGGCGACGAGTTCGGGTTCCTGACCGTCAACGAGATCGCCGACCGGGTGATCGCGCTCAACAAGCCGCTCGGGCGGACGGCGGTCTACGAGGTGATGGACAAGCCGATCCTGACCATCGCGCCGAGCATGCAGGTGAAATACGCGGTGCGGCTCTTGTCGCAGCTCAACCGGCGCCGCGCGCTGGTCAAGGATGACGGCGGGCTCATCGGCTTCGTCTCGCTGCGGGATCTTGTGCTGAGCTATGCCGAGCCGGGCGACGGTTAGGACCGGCGTTCAGGGGGCGAGCACGTAGGGCGGGATGCGCGCGCGCTCGCGCTTGCGGATCGTGGCGGCGTTGCTGCGCTGCCAGGCCACGAAGCGGCGCTCGGTGTCGTTGTGCTGGCCGTCGCTCCACCGGGCCAGCGGCGCAGGGGCGTCGGTGGCTTCGGGGAAGACGATCTCGGTGACACCCGCCTGGTGACGCGCGATGAACGCGTCGCGGGTGGCGCGGTCGGCCCAGAGGCTCGTGGGCGCGTCGGGCGCGAAGAGGTCGGCGTTTTCGGGGCGCAGGGCGAAATGCCAGCGCCGGTTGCGTTCGGTCTCGGGCATCCCGGCGTTGTCCAGCTTGGCGCGCCGCATCCAGAGCAGCCCCCTGTCGGACACCGAAACCCGGCGCCGGTCGGGCGCGTCGGGCAGCGGGTCGCGGATACCGGCGTCGGCGCAGAAGGACCGGACCAGCCCGGCGGCGGCGGCGGCTTCGAAATTGCGGACCTTGACCGGGAAATGCGCGGCGAACTGGTCGATCTTCTGCCGGTAGCCGAGGCGCTGGTCCTTGGACTTCAGGAAGTCTTCGAAGCTCCAGCTCTTGTCGGTCTGGACGATGCTTTCGGCGTAGATGCTGGCGGCGTAGCGGTCGACCCGGCGCAGGTAGAGGAGCACTTCGGTGTCGAAGCCCGCGGTGACCTCGGCGAGGCGGTCGAGAAAGCGCAGCCGGCGGGCGAGGCGGGTTTCCTTTCCGCGATCCGGCGTTGCCCTGGCGGTGAGGCGCCAGAGCGATTCCGCGCTGAGGATCACGCGGTCGATCTCGCTCCCCTGTGCGGCGGCGGCGTCGAGCAGGCGGGCAAGGCGTTTGTTGTCTTTCGGATTGTCCTCCGCCACCGCGTTGGCGAAGGCGAAATGCGCGCGGGCGCGGGCGAGCTTCGGGTCCATCGGGAAGAAGTCGGCAATGGCCGGGTACCAGACGCGCTGGTCGCGGAGCCGGTCGCGGTTCTCGGACAACGCATACTGGATTGCGGTGGTGCCGGTCTTCTGCGACCCGGCGTGGAGGAGGAGCCGCGGCCGTTCGGACGGATCGGTCGGGGCGGCCGGGGCGGCAGAGGCTGGGCGGCTGGCGGGACGCCGCGGGAGCCCGGGAAACCTCACGCGGGGCCTCCCGCAAGCGCCCGGGCGAGCCGGTCGAGGAGGGCGGCGAGCCGGTCCGGCGCGGCGAAGAACGGGGAATGGCCGGTGTCGAGGCTGTGGCGCGTGACGCCGGGCAGGCTGCCCGCCATTTCGGCCTGCTGGGCGGGCGGGATCGTGCGGTCGTTCAGGCAGGAGATGTAGTGCAGCGGCATGGACGCGGGCGGCGGCGCGAGGACGGCGGACTGGGCCAGCGTGGCCTGCCAGCCGAGCCGGGGGCGGGCATAGTCGAGGGTGCCGGCGGGACAGTCGCCGTAGAGATTGGCTGCCAGCGCGGCATCGCGGAAGCGGTAGGCACGGTGGGTGCGGTCGATCTCGAGCGCACCGTCGAGCGGGTGTCCGGGGGCCTGCTTCGCGAGGCGGGCGACCGAAGCGTCGGGGCGCGGGACATAGGCGCAGAGATAGACCAGCGCGGCAACGGTCTCGGGTAC
This sequence comes from Maritimibacter sp., assembly GCA_020441225.1. Next base: position 30,333 of record JAGRMP010000232.1, read on the forward strand.
CAGCTGCGCGGCGCGGGTGATGGCAAACCCGGCAGCGGAATGGCCCACCAGCACGGTGGGGCGAGTGAGGGCCGCACGGATCGCCGCGGCGTCGTCGTCGAGGGCGATGTCGGTCAGCGCGGCCGGGTCGGGCGAGACCGAGGGGAGATCGACCGCCTCGGCCCTGTGCCCCAGCCGGTCGAGCGCGGGCAGCAGGTCGCGCCAGCACCAGGCACCGTGGTTGGAGCCATGGACGAGCAGGAAACGCGCCATCAGACCGGGGCGGGTATCTGGCCGACCGCCTCCAGGAACCCCGCGAGCGCGGCGGCATATTCGGCCGGGTGCTCGACACAGGCGAGGTGGCCCGCCCGGCGGATCAGCTGGAACCGTGACCCGGGGATGCTGTCGGTGGTTTCGCGCACGAGGTCGGCGGGGGTGGAGCCGTCTTCGCTGCCCGCGATCCCGAGGGTGGGCAGGCGCAGCCGGGCGGTGCTTTCGACCAGGTCGGTTTCCGAGATCGCCTCCATGCAGCCGAGATAGCCCTGGAGCGGTTGCCGGGTGAGCATCGCGCGGATGCCCGCGACCAGGCCCGGACGGTCCCTGCGGGTGTCGCGCGCGAACCAGCGCTCCATCGTCGGATCGGCCAGCGCCTCGATACCGCCGGCTTCGACCGCGTGGATGCGTTCGTGCCATTGCTGGTGGGTGCCGATCTTGGCGGCGGTGTTGGACAGCACGATGGCGCGCAGGAGATCGAGCCGTTCGGCGGCCAGCCCCTGGGCGACGATGCCGCCGAGGCTGAGGCCGACGAAGACCGCATCCTTCATCCCGACCTGTTCCATGAGCCTGGCCGCGTCATTGACGAGATCGCCCATGAAATACGGCCCCTCGGGAGCGGAGCTGAGGCCATGGCCGCGCGTGTCGTAGCGCAGGATCCTGAGCCCCCGGGGCAGATGCGCGACGACCCCGTCCCAGATCCGGAAATCGGTGCCGAGCGCATTGGCGAAGACGAGCGCGGGGCCGTCGTCAGGGCCGTCGAGCCGGTAATGGACCGATATGTCGCCGAGATCCGCAAACCGCATGGCACCTCCTTCCGTGTGAGCTTCGGTGCAGCCGGGGGGCCGGTGGCCCGCGCCTAGTTGCCCGCCGCCTTCTGCGCCCGGGCTTCGAGATCGCTCGCGAAATCCGAGATCCGGTGGCGGAACCGTTTGAGCATGGCGTGGCGGGCGAGTTTGAACGACTGGATCATCAACCGCGCGGGCACCGATTTGGGTCGCGCGTCGATGGCGAAATTCATCCGGGTGCGGGATTTCGACATCGCCACGAGGTCGATCAGCAGATCGGTTTCGAACCCGGACGAGTGCACCGAGGCGCGCAGCCGGTCGGGGGGGGTGTACTCGTCGAGCGCGATCTTCGCGTCGCGCTGGCGGCCACGGAAACTGAAATTGGTCTTCCAACCCATGCCGGGGCCGGGAACGGGCAGTGTATCGGTGCGCTGGACCTCGGCGCCGCGCCTCAGGATCGCGCGTTCGAAACTGTCGAAATCCGACAACTCTCTGAACACCGCCTCGATCGGGGCGTCGATATCTTCGCGGGTCGCCAGTTTCATGCTTGTCGTCTCGTGATTGCGCTGTTTCCCCGGCTCGGGGGCCCGCCCCCTGGCTGGGGCTAAATGTCGCTGCTATCGAGCCGGTCCGCAAGCCACAAGTGCATCAGGTGGCCGGCGATGGCGCCGTGGCGCGGGGCGGTGATGGTCGGATGGGTGCCGGCATAGATCGCGAGCAGCTCTTCGCGGGTGACCCAGAGCGCGTCGTCGAGCTCAGCGGGGTCGACGGTGATCGCGCGGCTGGTCGCCTCGGCGATGCAGCCGATCATCAGCGAGGCGGGAAAGGGCCAGGGCTGGCTGTTGAGAAGCCGCACGCGGCCGCAGGCGACGGCGGTTTCCTCGGCGACCTCGCGGCGCACCGCGGCCGCGACCGTTTCGCCCGGTTCCATGAAGCCCGCGAGCAGGGAATAGAACCCCTCGGGCCAGGCGGGGGAGCGGCCGATGAGCAGCCGGTTTCCGTCGGTGACCAGCATGATGACCACCGGGTCGGTACGCGGAAAATGGGCGCGGCCGCAGGCGGGGCAGCGGCGTTGCCAGCCGCCCTGTTCGAGCACGGAGGGCGCGCCGCAGGCGGCGCAGAACCCGTGCGTGCGGTGCCATTCGAGGATGCCCTTGGCGGTGGCGGCCACCTCGGCGTCGAAGGGCGCAAGCCGCGCGGTGAGCGCGCGCAGATCGGCGAACCTCGCGTCCGGCTCGGGCCCGCCGAGCTCCGGCGGCGCGGGCTGGTCTTCGCCCCAGCGGCCCGGGCCGGGATCGCCGGGGTCGGCGCCTTCGGGGGCCCAGCCGGAGATATCGATGGCGAAGAGCGGCCCGGCGAGCCCGTCGTGGCCGGCGACCTCGCCGAGGTAGATCCGCGCGCCGTTGCGCTGGCTGTCGCCCTGGCTGTCGCCCTCACCGTCGCCCTCACCGTCGCCCTGGCCGGGCAGCGGCGCAGTCAGCGGTCGCCAGGCGAGGCGCGGGGCCTCGGGCGGCCCGGACACAAGCGGCCGGCCACGCCACATCAGCAGGGCGCGGGCCTCGGGCACTGCGGCAAGCGCCGTTGCGGCGCCGCGCCGTTCGGCATGCCGCTCGAGCCCGCCGCCGACGAAGCCGAGGGCGTAGGGAAGGGGGCGTGCCTGCCCTGCTGCGGGGCCGTCGGTCATGTGAGCTCCTGCCCGTTGTACCTGTGCCCCGGCAACCTCTCCAAGCGGGGCCCCCATGTCCAGAGGGATTTGCCGGGACCTGCGGTGTCGTCGGGGCGGTGTCGGCCTCCCGCGGATGGCCGCCGGCGCGGATCGGACCCGGGTGCCGGCGGTCTTTGTGACGTGGCGTTGAGTCGGATAATCCTTGTTCTCCCTAAGGTTGTGTCTATGATGGGCTGCGGGGCAGAGGTCGGAATGACGAAACAGCAAGTGAGGGACCCGGCAGAGCAGGGCGACCATCGCGGGCCCGGCGATGTCGCGCTCAGGATCATGGCGACGACGGATCTGCACATGCATATCCTGCCGTTCGACTATGTGAACGGGACGCCGTCGCTGACCACCGGGCTCGCCCGCACCGCGGCGCTGATCAACGCGGCGCGGGCCGAAGCGTCGAATACGCTCCTGTTCGACAACGGCGATTTTCTGCACGGCTCGCCGCTGGGCGACGAGATCCTGCGAACCTTCGCGCGCGAGCAGCACGGGCCGCGCGGGCGGCACCCGATCGTCGCGGCGATGGCGCGGCTTGGCTACGACGCGATGACGCTGGGCAATCACGATTTCGACCACGGGATCGAGCATCTCGGCCAGGTGCTGGCAACGGCGCCCTTCCCGGTGGTGTCGTCCAACCTGGCGATCATGCCCGAGGGGGCGATGGCGGGGCTCGGTCCGGCGCCCGTAGCGGTGCCATTCGCGCTGCTCGACCGCGAGGTGACCGATGCCGCCGGGGCTGAGCACCCGCTCAAGGTGGGGGTGATCGGCTTTCTGCCGCCCGGCACGCTGAATGCGCTGCACGGCAGCCGGTTCCGCGCCAAGGTGGGTGACATCGTCGGCACGGCGAAGATGATGGTGCCGCTGGTGCGCGGGCTCGGCGCGGATCTGGTGATCGCGCTCGCGCATTCTGGCATCGCCGCCGAGGACGATGCGAAGGGGCTCGAAAACGCGGTGGTGCCGCTGGCGGAGGTGCCCGGTATCGACGCGATCGTGGCGGGCCATGCCCACCAGGTCTTCCCCGATGGCGGTTCGGGAGACGGGGGCTGGCCCGGGCCGGTCGATCCTGTGCGCGGTCGCATCCATGACGTGCCGGTCGTCGCGGCGGGCTTTTGGGGCTCGCACCTGGGGATCATCGATCTCGCGCTCACCCGCGATCCCGGCAGTGCGCACTGGACGGTGCGCGACTCGCGCGTCGAGGCGCGGCCGATCTCGCGTCGCGATCCGGCGTCGGGTGAGGTGCTGGCCGAGGTGGAGCCCGATCCGGCGATCCTCAAGATGCTGGAACGGCTGCACCGGACGACCCTGCGCAAGACCAGCGAGGTCGTCGGCCGGTCGGATCGGCGGCTGCACAGCTTTTTTGCCGCGGTCGCCCCGTCGTCGGCGCTGGATATCGTGCACCGGGCGATGCTGTGGTACGCGCGCCGCCTGGTGGCGGGCACGGCGCTGGCCGAGTTGCCGCTGATCGCCTCGACGGCACCGTTCAAGGCCGGCGGGCTGGCCGGGCCGGGCTTCTATGTCGATATTCCGCCGGGGGACATTTCACTCACCGCGCTCGCGGATCTGTATCTCTATCCCAACGATCTGGTGGCGTTGCGGCTCACGGGCGCGGCGTTGGTGGAATGGATGGAACGCGCGGCGAGCGTGTTCAACCGGATCGCGACGGGCCGGCCGGATCAAGACCTGATCGCACCGGAGACCCCGGTCTACGAGTTCGAAACGCTTGCCGGGATCGATTATGAAATCGATCTGTCCCGGCCCGCCCGCTATGCTCAGGACGGGGCGCTTGTGGCCTCGGAGGCGCATCGTATCCGCAACCCGCGACTGTCCGCGTGGATGCCGGGCGATCTGTCCGGTGCCGATCTGACACCGGAACGCGAAGTGCTGCTCCTGACCAATTCCTTCCGCGCGTCGGGCGGCGGCGGGTACCCGGTGCCGGACCCGGCGCCGGTTGTGCTCGATCCCGCGGTCGGCGTGCGCGATATCCTCAAGGAGTATCTCGCGGAAACGGGCACCTACGCGGCCGATCCGCTTGCCAACTGGCGGTTTGTGCCGCTTGGCGGCGCGCGGGCGCGGTTTCTGACCGCACCGAAAGCGCGCGGTGCGGTCGGTGTGGTCGGTGTGGGGGCCGGTGTTGGGTCCGGTACGGGGATCGAGTTTACCGACTCCATCGACAAGAACGGGTTCAGGGTCTGCGCGCTGCGGCTGTGATCCGGTTTCGGTTGGCGCAGCTTGTCGGACAGATCCGGCCCGTCGAGGTGACCGGCAGGGGCCGGAGCGCCTGGAACAAGCCGTCCGGTGGTCCGTCGCGGACGGTGGTCACACATCTTGAGAAAGTGTAAACGGGCTGTCCGGCTCCCGTGCGGGAATGGACTTAATGCATTGTTTTTGAAGTTTAATCTGACGTTCTGAAGAATCCGGAAATCCGGATTTCTGGATTTGGGGGCCGCGGCTGTCGCGCTGCGCCCACGCTGTGCCCCGCATGCGTTCCACCGCGGAGGCAGTGTGCCTTTCTCCCTCTCATCCGCAACCGGTGTCTGGATCGGGGTCTGTCCGGATCTGTCCGGGCCGACAGGCGCAGGGCATGCCTTGCATCTGTGGCCTGTTCTGCTTATATCGCCGGTCGAGAGGTTGGCGCGGGCAAGCGCCTCGCCAACCCGGTCAGATCCGGAAGGAAGCAGCCGTAACGAGCCCCGCTTGGGTCGTTGTCCAGCCTCTCAC
>JAGRMP010000233.1 GCA_020441225.1 Maritimibacter sp.
CGAGAGCGAGTTCTCGGCCCCCTCCGTCGTGCTCGGGGCCGCCGCCGCGCGCGCGCGCGCCTACACGGCCTCTGCCTCGCAGGGCATCCTGCTGATTATCGAGGTGATGTTCAACATCGCCGGGCTCCGCATTCCGCTGGTGATGACCATCGCCAACCGCGCCGTCGGCGGGCCGCTCAACATCTGGAACGACCAGTCCGACACCATGGCGGTGCGCGACGCGGGCTGGATCCAGCTCCACTGCATTTCCAACCAGGAAGCGGTCGACACCACGATCCAGGCGTTCCGCATCGCCCAGGAAACCGAGCTGCCGGTGGCGGTGAACATGGACGGTTTTGTCCTCACCCACACGATGGAAGTGATCGACATGCCGAGCCAGGCCGATGTCGACAAGTTCCTGCCGCCCTTCGAATTCGCCCGCCAGCTCGACCCGGCGCGGCCCGCGTCGATGGGCACGCTGGTCGACCCGAACTGGTTCCCCGAAGTGCGCCATTCGCACCATTCGGCGATGGGCAAGGCGCTGCCCAAGATCGAGGAGATCGACAAGCTTTTCGCCAAGCAGTTCGGCCGCGCCTCGGGCGGGTTGCTCACCGTCGAGGGCGACAAGAAGGCCAAGGTGGCGATCCTCGCCATGGGCTCTGTCGTCGGCACGATGATGGCGGGTTACGACGCCTTCAAGGACGAGGTCGGCCCGGCCCGGATCGTCAAGCTGCGGGCCTACCGGCCGTTCCCGGCCAAGGCGCTGCGCGATGCGTTGAAAGGCGTCGAGAAGCTGGTGGTCATCGACCGCGCGATCTCGCCGGGTCTCGGCGGCGTGCTCGGCACCGAGGTTTCGGCCGTGCTGTCGACCATGGATAACGCGCCCAAGGTCTACAACTACGCCCTTGGCCTCGGGGGGCGCGACATCCAGGCGTCGATGTACAAGGACCTGCTCGAGGCAATCGCGAAGCCGAAAGCACCGCGGTTCTCGATCTTCGATGTCGATCTGAACAAACTGCCCCCGGAGGACAGGTAATGGCCACACATCCCGACAATTCCAAGCGCCTGAGCGAGCTCAGGATGAAACATGGCCGCCCGCCCGCAGCGCCGGGCGAGCCCAGGGCAACGGTCGCCGAACCCTCGCTGCGCGAGCAGCAACCGCGCTTCCGCGGCCTCGAAAGCGGCCACCGCGCCTGCCAGGGCTGCGGCGAAGCCCTCGCCGCGCGGCTGGTGATGGAAAGCGCCGGTCCCGACGTGATGGTGGCCAATGCCACAGGGTGTCTCGAGGTGTTTTCGACCCCGTGGCCGCAAACCGCCTGGCGGGTGCCGTGGATCCATTCGCTGTTCGAAAACGCCTCGGCGGTCGCCTCCGGGATGGAAGCGGCGATGAAGGCCAAAGGCAAGAACACCAAGGTGCTCAGCTTCGGCGGCGACGGCGCCACCTACGACATCGGTTTCCAGTCGCTGTCGGGGATGCTGGAGCGCCATCACAACGTGCTCTATGTCACCTATGACAACGAAGCCTACATGAACACCGGTATCCAGCGCTCGTCCTCGACGCCGCACGCGGCCTCGACCACGACCAGCCCGGCCGGCTCCGAGCGGATGGGCAAACGGCACCTGAAGAAGGATCTGCTGTCGATCGTGGCCGCCCACCACATTCCCTATGCCGCATCAGCTTCGGTAGCCTACCCTGCTGATCTCCAAAGGAAAGTGCGCTACGCGATGGGGGTGGAAGGGCCGACCTTCCTGGTCATCCACTCGCCCTGTCCGCTCGGCTGGCGCCACGATTCGGCGCTGACCATCGAAGTCGCGCGGCGCGCGGTCGAATGCGGGCTGTTCCCGCTGGTGGAGCTGGAGCGCGGCGCGCTCACCAACATTATGCCGATCCGCGAGCCCCGGCCCGTCGCCGATTATCTCAAACTGCAGGGGCGGTTCACGCATCTGTTCAAGAAGGGCGACTACCGGGCGGCCGAGGAGCTCGACCACCTGCAGGCGCTCGCCGATCACAACATCGCCACTTACGGCCTGCGCGGCGAAGGGCTCGACCGGATGGACACCACCGGCATCGCCCAGGTCAAGCGCGGCGGCCCGCTGGCGGGGAGGAACTGACATGGGTGAAATGACACGCGGCCAATATGCCGATGCGGGCACTTCGCTCGCGTTCAAGACCGGCAACTGGCGCTCGACCCAGCGCCCGGTGCATGTCCACGCCAAGGCGCCCTGCCATGCCACCTGCCCGGCAGGCGAAGACCAGCAGGCCTGGTTCGCGCTCCTGCAGGAAGGGCGGCCGGAGGAGGCCTGGACATCGCTGGTCGCCGCCAACCCGATGCCGGGCGTGACCGGGCGGGTCTGCCCGCACCCCTGCGAGACCGCCTGCAACCGGGTGCATCTCGACGGCGCGCTGGCGATCCACAATGTCGAGCGCTGGCTCGGCGACGAGGCGGTGCGGCTGGGCTGGGACTATCCCGTAGACGCGCCCGCCAAGGACGCCAAGACCGTCGCCATCGTCGGCGCCGGGCCGGCGGGGATCTCGGCCGCCTACCATTGCGTCCGGCTCGGGCTCAAGGCCGAGATCTTCGAAGCGTTGCCCGAGGCGGGCGGCCTGTTGCGTTCGGCGATCCCGCCGACCCGGCTGCCGCGCGAGGCGCTCAACGCCGAGCTCAACCGGGTGCTCGATCTGCCCGGCGTCACCCTCAACCTGCGCCAGCGGCTGGGACGCGACGTGACCGTGGAGGGCCTCAAGGCGCAATATGCCGCCGTGCTGCTCTCGCCCGGCTGCGAAAAGCCCAAGCCCTGGAGCGTGAAGGGGGCGGTGCCGGCGGATCTGCACGAGGGGCTCGCACTGCTGCGCGACTTCATGGACCACGGCGCTTTGCCGGAAGCGGCGAAGGGCGACGTGATCGTCCACGGCGGCGGCAACACCGCGATGGACATCTGCCGGATCATGAAACGCGCCGGCGCCAAGTCGGTGACGCTCATCACCGCGTCCGGTCTGCCGGGCCCGGACACGGCGCCCGACGATCTCATCAACGTCGTCCCGCGCGAGCTGGAAGAGGCGCTGGAAGAGGGGATCGAGGTGATCGACCACGCCACCGTCTCGCGGCTGATCATGAAAGGCAGCCGGGTGACCGGGGTCGAGATCATCGCGCTCAAGAAAGAGCCGGGCAAGGACGGGCGCAAGCGCCGGGTCGAGTTCGAGGGCACCGAACGGGTGGTCTCGGTCGACATGGTGGTGCCCTGCGTCGGCGAACAGGTGGACCCCGAAGGCTACGAGGGGCTGCTCGACGGGGCCTATTTCTGGCCCGACAACCCGGGCGGGCGGGTTGCCGACCGGGTCTATGCCATGGGCGACGCGCGCGGCAACCGCGGCACGGTGGCGGCGGCGATCGGCGACGGGCGGATCGCGGCGGAATGGGCGGCGGCGGAACTCCGCGGCGACGAGGACCCGGCCGACGACGACCGCGAGACGCTGCTGGTCGACAAGCTCAACACCGCCTATTACCCGGGCGCGAGCCGCACGCTGGTGGCGAAGCTCCCGGTTTCGGAGCGCACCTTCGAGGCCGAAATCGAGGGGCCCATCAGCCGCTCCGAAGCGCTTGCCGAGGCGCAGCGCTGCCTGTCCTGCGGCAATTGCCTCGCCTGCGACAATTGCTGGACGATGTGCCCCGACAACGCGGTGATCAAGACGACCGAGCTCGCCATGGACGGCTCGCATTACGTCTTCGACTACGATTACTGCAAGGGATGCGGGCTGTGCACCCATGAATGCCCGACGGGCTATATCCAGAGCGTGCCGGAAACGAGCTGAGACGCGGGAAAGCACCACCGGGAAGGGCCGGGCAGTCAGTCCCGGCCCTTTTCCGTTCCGGAGAAGGCACGCCTGCGGCGGGCCGGGTTTCGCCTGCGGCGGGCGGGGGGCTCCGCCTGCGGCGGAGCGGGGCGCGCCTGCGGCGCGGATCTTGCTTTCGCCGCCTGCGGCGGGCGGGGCCGGGGGCTGCGCCCCCGGCGGGTCCGGCCCGGCCGGCGCGCGGAGCATTTGGCGGCGCGCGATTTTCGGGCTAGGGGAGGGCAGGCGCAGACCCACGGGCGCGCGGCAGCGAGGAGGAGGACCGGATATGGCGCAACGCTCTTCGACGGGGGCGTCGTGGGCGCCCGCGCTCGCCGCCCTGATCTTCGACGTCGACGGCACGCTCGCCGAGACCGAGGAGCTGCACCGCCAGGCCTATAACGAGACCTTCGCGGCCGCCGGGCTCGACTGGTACTGGAGCCGCGACGACTACCACTGGCTGCACCGGACGACGGGCGGCAAGGAGCGGATGCGGCATTACCGCGACAGCCGGGGCGACAGCGCGCCGACGGTGGCCGAGATCACGGACATCTACGCCCGCAAGACCGTGCGCTACGGTGCGCTCGTGGCGGGCGGGGGCCTGACCCTGCGTCCGGGGGTGCGCGAGCTGGTTGCCGCGGCCAGGGCGGCGGGGCTCAAGCTCGGTGTTGCCACGACCACCGGCAACCCGAATGTCGACGCGCTCTGCCGCGCCTGCTGGGGCGTGCCGGCGGCCGAAATCTTCGACGCGATCGTCGCGGGCGACGATGTGCCGAACAAGAAACCCGCGCCCGACGCCTACCTGCGGGTGCTGTCCCTCCTGGGGGTGGAGGCAGGCGCGGCTGTCGCCTTCGAGGACAGCCGCAACGGGCTCGTCTCTGCGCTGGGTGCCGGCCTGCGGGTGGTGGTCACGCCCTCGCTCTACACCGGCGACGAAGACTTCACCGGCGCGGCCCATGTTCTGCCCGATCTCGCGGCCGAAGCGCTGCCCACGGACCTCGGCCTGCCGTCCTGAAGGTGCCGGATCGCGCGCCGGACGGCGGATGCGTGGCGGGCAGGGCCCATGCCCGGCCCCCCAAGTGCAGCAAGATCATCCATGTAATCGGCCAGATCTCGTCTTCCAAACGCACAGCATTTCGGCACAATGCCCCTTGGAGGACAGAACTACCCTGGTTTTGGAGCCCGCCATCCGGGCCGGACGGGGAGGAGGAAAGTCTAGATTTCGAGCCGAACGGGCCCGCCGGAATTGCACGGCGGGCAACGGAGGAGTTGTGCCGGTCCGCCGGCGCCGTGGCGCCCGAAATCCGCGATCCCCTGACCGGCGTTCCGGCTGAACCCTTTTGCAAACCCGCACCGGGAGGTGCGCTAGCACCGGAGGATCATATGCTAGGATTCAAGAAACTCGGAACGTCGCTCGTCGCGGGCGCCGTGGCCGCGACCATGACGCTGGCGGCCGCGCCCGCGAGCGCCGATGGCTATGTCGGGATCTCGATGCCGACCAAGTCGTCGTCGCGCTGGATCTCGGACGGCAACAGCATGGTGGAACAGTTCCAGGCTGCGGGCTACGAGACCGACCTGCAATATGCCGAAGACGATATCGCCAACCAGCTCCAGCAGATCGAAACCATGATGCTCAAGGGCGTCAACGTGCTGGTCATCGGCGCCATCGACGGCACCACGCTCTCGGCCGCGCTCGAAAACGCCGCCGCTTCGGGGATCAAGGTCATCGCCTATGNNCCTATGACCGCCTGATCCGCGATTCGGGCAATGTCGACTACTACGCCACCTTCGACAACTTCCAGGTCGGCGTGTTGCAGGCGACCTCTCTGGTCGAGGGGCTCGAAGCCCGCTTCCCCGATGTCTCGCCTTGGAACGTCGAAGTCTTCGGCGGCTCCCCCGACGACAACAACGCCTATTTCTTCTATGACGGCGCCATGAGCGTGCTCCAGCCGCTGATCGACGAGGGCAAGATCTCGATCGTCTCGGGTCAGATGGGCATGGACACGGTCGGCACCCTGCGCTGGGACGGCGCGGTCGCCCAGGCGCGGATGGATAACCTGCTCTCCGCCAACTACACCGACGCGCAGCTCCACGGCGTGCTCTCGCCCTACGACGGCCTCTCCATCGGCATCCTGTCGTCGGTCAAGGGCGTCGGCTACGGCTCGGGCGATCTGCCGATGCCGATCGTGACCGGCCAGGACGCGGAAATCCCGTCGATCAAGTCGATCCTCGCCGGCGAGCAATATTCGACCGTCTACAAGGACACGCGCGAGCTTGCCCGCGTGACCGTCGGCATGGTGGACGCGCTGCTCAAGGGCTCGGAACCCGAGATCAACGACACTTCGACCTATGACAACGGCGTCAAGGTCGTGCCTTCCTACCTGCTCAAGCCGGTCTCGGTCGATGCGAGCAACTGGGAAGAGGTGCTGATCGGCGGTGGCTACTACACCATGGACCAGATCCAGTAACCCACGCTCCCGGGGGGTGCCTCAGGGCGCCCCCCATCCCACAGGCTTGAGACCAAGACCCGCAAGAGCGGAGAAAGCGCCATGACCGCCATTCTCGAAATGCGCAACATCACCAAGACCTTTCCCGGGGTCAAAGCGCTGAGCGACGTCAACCTGACGGTTGAAAAGGGAGAGATCCACGCCCTGGTCGGCGAGAACGGCGCCGGCAAGTCGACGCTCATGAAAGTGCTGAGCGGTGTCTACCCGCACCACTCCTTCGAGGGCGACATCGTCTATAACGGCACCCCGCAGAAATTCGCCAAGATCTCCGACAGCGAAGAGAAGGGGATCATCATCATTCACCAGGAGCTCGCGCTGGTGCCGCTGCTGTCGATTGCCGAAAACATCTTTCTCGGCAACGAGACCGCCAGGAACGGGATCATCGACTGGCACGAAACCCACGCCCGGGCGACCGAGCTGTTGAAAAAGGTCGGACTGAGGGAGAACTCGGCGACGCTGATCGGCAACCTCGGCACCGGCAAGCAGCAGCTCGTCGAAATCGCCAAGGCACTGTCGAAAAAGGTCGAGCTTCTGATCCTCGACGAGCCGACCTCGTCGCTCAACGAGAACGACAGCGCCGCGCTCCTGGAGCTCATGCGCGAGTTCAAACGCCAGGGGCTGACCTCGATCATCATCTCGCACAAGCTCAACGAAGTGGCCGAGATCGCCGACACGATCACCGTGCTGCGCGACGGTCAGACGGTTTCGAGCTTCCCCTCCGACAAGGGCCCCGAGATCGAGAACCGGATCATCAAGGACATGGTCGGGCGCGAGCTTACCAATCGCTTTCCGCCGCGCAATGCCGCCATCGGCGAGACGGTGATGGAGGTGAAGAACTGGAACGTCTACCACCCGCTCTATTCCGACCGCCACCTGATCCGCGACGTGAACCTCCACGTCCGCGCGGGCGAGATCGTCGGCATCGCCGGGCTGATGGGCGCGGGCCGCACCGAGCTTGCGATGAGCGTCTTCGGGCGCTCCTACGGGCAGAAGATCTCGGGAGAGGTGCGGCTCAAGGGCCAGCCCGCCGATGTCAGCACGATTGCGAAATCCGTGGCCCAGGGCCTCGCCTATGTCACCGAAGACCGCAAGGAATACGGCCTCGTCCTCGAGAACACGATCAAGAACAACCTGACGCTCGCCAATCTGGATGGGGTGTCGAAACGCGGTATCCTCGACGACAACAGCGAGCGCGCGGTCAGTCAGGATTACATTGAAAAGCTGAACATCCGCTGTTCGTCGATGCTGCAGCAGGTGGTCAACCTGTCGGGCGGCAACCAGCAGAAGGTCGTGCTGGGCAAGTGGCTCAATTCCAACCCCGAGCTTCTGATCCTCGACGAGCCCACGCGCGGCATCGACGTGAACGCGAAATACGAGATCTACACGATCATCAACGCGCTCGCGGCGGAGGGGAAAGGGATCGTCTTCATTTCCTCGGAGATGCCCGAGCTTCTGGGCATGTGCGACCGGATTTACGTGATGAGCGAGGGGCAGATCGTTGGCGAACTGCCGGCCGCCGAAGCCTCGCAGGAAAAGATCATGCGAATGATCGTCAAGAAAGATGGGTGAGACCATGCAGGACACAGTACGCGCCGACATGCCGGCGACGATCGACGACACCGGACACAGCACCACGATCGGCAGCTATTTCAAGGCCAACTTGCGCGAATACGGCCTGCTGTTTGCTCTGATCGCGGTGATGGCGACCTTCCAGATCATGACCGGCGGCATCCTGATGAAACCGCTCAACATCACCAACCTGGTGCTGCAGAACAGCTATATCGTCATCATGGCGATCGGGATGCTGCTGGTGATCGTCTCGGGCAACATCGACCTGTCGGTCGGCTCGGTGGTGGGCTTCATCGGCGCGCTCGCGGCGGTGTTGATGGTCTCGCTCGAGATCCATTTCATCCCCACCGCGATCATCTGCCTGGTCACCGGCGCGCTGATCGGCGCGGCGCAGGGCTATTGGGTGGCTTATCACAAGATCCCGTCCTTCATCGTGACGCTGGCGGGCATGCTGGTGTTTCGCGGCCTCACCCTCGCGCTCCTGCAGGGCCAGTCCATCGGCCCGTTCCCGGTCGCCTTCCAGCGGCTGAGCTCGGGCTTCATCCCCGACATCGCCGAGATTGGCGGGATGCACGGGCTCACCCTGCTGCTCGGGGCGGCGATCAGCGTCTTCCTCGTCTGGTCGAGCTTCCGCGCGCGGATGGCCCAGGCCCGGATCGCCGCACCCGACGAGCCGATGAGCGTGTTCCTGTTGAAAAACGCGTTGATCCTCTTTTCGATCAACTATTTCACCTACCTGATGGCCGGCTACCGGGGCCTGCCGAACGTGTTGATCGTGATGGCGCTCCTGATCGCGATCTACAGCTTCATCGCCAGCCGGACCACCGTGGGTCGCCGGATCTATGCGCTCGGCGGCAACGAGAAGGCGGCCAAGCTCTCGGGCGTCAACACCGAGCGGCTGACCTTCCTCACCTTCGCCAACATGGGGCTGCTCGCGGCTCTCGCCGGCCTCGTCTTTGCCGCACGGCTCAACTCCGCCTCGCCCAAGGCCGGTGTGGCTTTCGAGCTCGACGTCATCGCGGCCGTGTTCATCGGCGGCGCTTCGATGTCGGGCGGCGTCGGCCGGGTCGTCGGCGCGGTGATCGGCGCCTTCCTCATGGGCGGGATGAACAACGGCATGTCGATCATGTCGGTCAACATC